>JAUMYC010000449.1 GCA_030528845.1 Eubacteriales bacterium | reverse complement strand
GAGGAGGCGCTGCTGCTGACGCAGGCCTACCGCCAGCGTGTGGCGCAGGCGATTGTGCAGGGCGTGATCCGCTGGGCTGCGCTGCCGGGGGAAAAGCCGCTGCCGCTTGAGGCGGTCGACCGGAGCGGGGAACCGAGGGGATAAGCGAATAAAAGGGCCATAAATCCGGCCAAACGGGGAAGACTTCATCAAAGAAGGACTTCCCTTTTTTTTTGAATGGTGGTATACTGTAGACTGCAAAATTGGCGGACTGTGCCGTTTGCTCAACATGAATGAAAAGACGAGGAAGTGGCCTGTTGGTTACAGAGCAGATCGATACGGCGCATGAGGCGTTTGCCGTGCGCGATACCAGGGAACTCAATCCCCTGCAGATGGCGTATCTGGGCGATACGCTGCACGACCTGTACGTGCGCAGCCTGCTCGTGGGCCGCGGGATGACCGTGGGCGCGATGCATAAGCAGGCGGTGCGCATGGTGAGCGCGTTTGCGCAGGCGCGGATGATGGAGGCGATCGAGCCGGAGCTGACGCAGGCGGAGGCCGACGTCGCGCGCCGGGGACGCAACAGCCAGGCCAAGCACGCTGCGCCCAAGCATGCGGACCCGGCGGACTACGCGCATGCGACGGGGCTTGAATCCCTGTGGGGCTATCTGTACCTGAGCGGCCAGACGCAGCGGCTGGATGCGCTGATCCGCCTGGCGCTTGAAAGGACGGAGGACATATGGCAAAAGCGAACCTCAAGGTAATCCTGCTCAGGGCGACGCCCGATGCGGATGAGATCGTGGCGCTGGGCGCGCGCCTTTGCTACGCGCAGGCGGACGTGGAGGCGCTGCGCGAGCGCGTGGAGGCGGCTGATCAGCAGGCGTTTGTCTCCCGCGTGATGGAGCGCGGCCACCTGTCCGTGACGGAGCACGCATCGTTCACCTTCGCGGTGGAGGGCGTATCCCGCGCGCTGCTGGCGCAGCTGACGCGCCACCGCATCGCGTCCTTCTCGGTGCAGAGCCAGCGCTATGTCTCCATGGCCGACGGCTTTGATTATGTGATTCCGCCGTCCATCAGCGCGCTGGGCGAAGCGGAGGAGGCGGAGTTTATCCGCCAGATGGACACCATGCACGCATGGTACTGCGCCTGGCAGGAGAAGCTGGGCGGCGCGAAGGAAAAGGCGAACGAGGACGCGCGCTTTGTATTGCCCAATGCGGCGGCGACGCGGCTTGTGATGACGATGAACGCGCGGGAGCTGATGCACTTCTTTGAGCTGCGCTGCTGCAATCGCGCGCAGTGGGAGATCCGCGAGATGGCGTGGCAGATGCTCGCCCTGTGCCGCAAGGCTGCGCCGGCGCTGTTTGAAAACGCGGGGCCGCTGTGCCTGCGCGGCGCCTGTCCGGAGGGGAAGAGTACCTGCGGCAGGGCCAAAGACGTGAAGGAACGATCCGCCGCGCTGTAAATGCACCAGCACGAAGACAAGATGATTCCATATGGGCGCAGCGCTGCTTCGCCTGCCTATGACGAGAAAGAGGATAAAGAGATGG
>JAUMYC010000448.1 GCA_030528845.1 Eubacteriales bacterium | reverse complement strand
CCACGTGAGTCCCTGCTGCGCCGGCAGATCGCTGACCGCGTCAAAATACACCTGTGCGCCCGCCGGGCAGGCAAGCAGGCAAAACACAAGCAGCACTGCGCCCAAAATCTGTTTCATCGTCTGTATTCACCCCGGATGGTCGGTTTCTTCCTGATGTAAAGCAATATTCAGTATACCCGCAGCATGCGCCTCTTGTCAAACGGATTGCGCGCAATCGCGAAAAAACGCCGCCGGACAAAGGCGTCCGGCGGCGGAAAACGTCAGTACCACATCCAGCCGTCAAACCAGCTGACCGCGTCGCACCACGCGCGCGGAACCTCCATGCCGGAGGCCAGCGGGAAGAAGGCCGCAAACAGCACGACGGTGGCTGCGGCCAGCACGGCCGCCAGCACATACGCCGCGCGCCTGTGCTTTCTGGAGAGATACTTGAGCCCCAGCGCGGTGGCGATGATGATCCACGGCACGCTGGCAAAGTAATGATAGATGAACGTGAGGCGGGAGACAAGCACCCACGGCAGATACGCCGAGAGGAAGCAGACGGCAATCACCGCAAGCGTGCGGTCGTCCTCGTCCTGCCGCAGCGGCAGAACGCCCAGCGCCGGCAGCACATTGCGCTGCACGCAGTAACCAAGCGCAAACAGGATGCCCGCCAGACCCGTCCACCAGACGGCAGGATTGCCGAAGGAGAGGATCGAGGAGGCCATGCCTGCGGGCGCAAAGTCCGCCTGATAATACCACATGGGCTTGACGATCAGCGGCCATTCGTACCACGGGGACGCGAAGTAATGCTCCGCGACGAGGTTGGCGTGGTAGTCAAACATGAGCACCTGCGCGTCCCAGAGACGGCGGAAGGTCGCCGCGTCCCAGCGGATCTCGCCGTACGCCCGCAGATACGGAATGTAGCTGAGGATGTAGATCGCAAGGGGAATGAACACGAAGAACAGGAAGCAGGCGGCGATCGTCTTTGCGCCCTTTTCCCTGAACGTATCCGCAGCGCGGACAAACGCCGGGCCTTCGTCCCTGTGCGCGGCGGCATAGACGCTCTGGCGCCAGAGGTCATAAAACCGCGCGAAGAAGAGCACAGCCAGACCGACCGCGCCGTAGCAGCCGATCCATTTGCTGGCAATCGCCAGCCCCATGCACACGCCCGAAAGCGCAAGCGGCACGAAGGTATCCCGCAGGCGCTGATGGTAGAAGCTCATCTTCATGTACCGCGCCATGAACAGGAACATCAGCATCATGAAGAGCACCGGGAAGGAGTCGATCGTCGCGATGCGCGTCTGCGTGTAGTGCATGCAGTCCGCGCTCAGCAGCAGCGTGCACAGCGCCGCCCAGACCGTGCCGCCCAGCAGCTGCTTGGCGAGCAGGTACATGACCGGCACCATCGCCGCGCCGCACAGCGCGCCGGCAAAACGCCAGGCGAAGGGCGTCATGCCCATCCAATCGATGCAGATGCCCATGAGCACCTTGCCAAGCGGCGGATGCGTCGTCTCATAGGTATGCAGCGCATTGGCGTGCTCATAGCCCGTTC
>JAUMYC010000447.1 GCA_030528845.1 Eubacteriales bacterium | reverse complement strand
AGCTGGCGTAGAACGGGCCCACGTCGATCTCGCTCTCCCAGGTGGTGCGGCCGAACTCGTCCTTCGCGTCCGCGCGCACAGCCTCGTTGAAGGCGGCGACGGTCGCTTCCAGCGCATCGGCCGGCACGCCGCAGTTCTCGGCGAGCTCCGCGATGGTGTTGCCGGTGAACATCATGCCGGCAGAGCACATGTAGCCCAGCACCTGCTCGGTGCGGCCGCGCAGGGCAGCCTCTTCCGCGTCGCAGAGGATGTAGAACAGCTTGTCGGTCTGCGCCAGCGCGCCGGCAGCCAGCACGTCGCGGCGCTCATCCTCGGCCACGAAGCGTGTGCCTTCCTGGTTGAAATACAGCACGCTGTTGACATAGCCGGAGATACCGCCGCCGGAGACCGGGTTGAGCGGCATGAGCTGGATCCACTCCATGCCCACCAGGTTCGCGCCCACGCCAAGGCCCATGGTGATGCCGTCGCCGGTCGCGCCCTCGGAGTTGTTGGTCTTGATGGATTCGCCCAGGTCTTCCCACTGGCCGTTGTACTTGACGCGCATCTCAACGTTCGCGCCGAAGCCGCCGGTCGCCATCACGACGCCCTTGGCGGCCTTGACCGTCACGGTCTCGCCGTTCTCGTTGGTGATCACGGCGCCGGCCACGCGGCCGTCTTCCATGATCAGCTCTTCGGCCTTGGTGTTCAGATACAGCTCAACGCCCTGCGCGATCGCATTGTTCTGCAGCGCGGTGATGATATCAGCGCCGGAGACGTTGGGGGTCTGATGGGAGCGGTTCCACAGCGCGCCCACGACGGTGGAGATCTCGTCCGTCCAGACGACGCCGTTGTCCGTCAGCCAGTGGAGGGTGTCAAGGGAATTGGCGGTCAGCGCGCGGATCATCTTGACGTCGCCGATGTAGTCGCCGGCGTCCAGGGACTGCAGCGCGTGCCATTCGGGGGTATCAAACAGGTTGGTGCGGCCGGAGGCGAGATACTCGTCCCACTGCGCCTGCACTTCTTTCTTCAGCTGGGCATGCGCCTCGCTGACGTCGGCCTTGGCCAGCACTTCTTCAACGGCGACCTTCAGCGCGTCGGTCATCTGGATATCCTTCTGGCCTTCCGGGTTGCAGGTGTTGAACGCGCCGCCGCAGCGCAGCGTATTGCCGCCCACGGAGCCGAGCTTCTCCACGAGGATGACCTTCGCGCCGTTCTGCGCGGCGGAAACCGCAGCGGCAAAGCCCGCGCCGCCCGCGCCGATGACCAGCACGTCGGTCTCGCAGTCCTGAAGGACGACCTTCTCCTCCTTGACGACCTCCACCGCGCGCAGCGCCTCGGCGTCGCCGCCGGCCTGCGTCACGCAGTCGGCAACCGCCTCGATGATGGCGACGGAGCTGTTGGTCGCGCCGGCCACGGCGTCCACGCCCAGGCTCTGGTGCTTGAGGATCGCGGCGGGAATCTGCTCAAATGCCGTCTCGCGGATGCCGACGGTCTCGGCGTTGTTGCCGATCTTGATGTCGGTGATCGCATTCGCGTCGAACGTAACCGTCACGGC
>JAUMYC010000446.1 GCA_030528845.1 Eubacteriales bacterium | reverse complement strand
TCCTTTTTGTATATATGGGCGGCGCGGGCGTTAAAGCTCAGCCGGCCAATGCGCCGGACTGGATGCGGTCCATGCGCGCGTACACGCCGTCCATGGCAAGCAGGGAGGCGTGCGTGCCGCGCTCCACGACCTTGCCGTCCTGAATGACGAGGATGAGGTCGGCGTTGCGGATGGTGGAGAGGCGATGCGCGATGGCGACGATGGTGCGGCGGCCCGCCAAGTCGGAGATGGCCGCGTGGATCTGCCGCTCGGTCTCCACGTCCACGGAGGCGGTCGCTTCGTCGAGCAGGATGATCGGCGATTTGCGCAAAATGGCGCGCGCGATGGCGACGCGCTGCTTCTGTCCGCCGGAGAGGCGCAGGCCGCGCTCGCCCACGCGGGTGTCGTAGCCGTCGGGCATGTCCATGATATCATCATGGATGTGCGCAGCTTTGGCGGCGGCGATGATATCGTCGCGGCCTGCGTGCGGGTCGGCATAGCCGATGTTCTCGGCGATGGTGCCGTTGAAGAGGAAGGTGTCCTGCAGGACGGGAGCAATGCTGCGGCGCAGGCTTTCGAAGGTCACGTCGCGGATATCGCAGCCGTCGACGAGAATGCGGCCGGACTGCGGCTCGTAAAAGCGGGAGATGAGCTGGGTGAGGGTGGTCTTGCCCACGCCCGTGGGCCCGACGAGCGCGACCATCATTCCGGGTTTGCAATCGAAGGAGATGCCGTCCAGCACGGGCTCGCCGGGAATATAGGAAAATTTCACGTCCTCAAAGGCGATGGCGCCCTGCACATTTTTGAGCTCCTTTGCGCCGGGGCGGTTCTGAATGCGCGAGGGCGTATCCATGATCGTCAGCACGCGTTCCGCGCCCGCCATGGAGGACTGCATGCTCTCCAGAAGGTTGGCGAGGCCGGAGATGGGCGCGTAGAACAGGCTCAGATACAGCATGAACGCGACGATGCTCTCGACGTCCAGCCCTTCCTTATACGCCAGCAGGCCGCCGACGCCCACGACCAGGATCTGTCCGATGGACGAGAGAAATTCGACCGACGGATGGAACACGGCGCTGATCTTGAGCGCATGCAGCATGGCGCGCACATGATCAAAGTTTTTCTCGTCCACGCGCGCCGTCTCATAGCCCTCCTGCCCGAAGGACTGGATCTCGTGCACGCCGGAGAAATTGTCCTGCAGCTTGCCGTTGAGCTCGCCCATTTTCTTTGTGGAAATGCGGAAAAACGGGTTGATCTTCTTGGCGAAGATAACGCCGGAGACGAGGATCAGCGGGATGGGGAAGCAGGTCACCAGCGCCAGCTTCCAGTTGATCGTCAAAAGGACCGTCAGCACTCCGGCAAAGGTGATGCCGTTTGTGATCATCTCCGGGATGATATGTGCGTAGAGCAGCTCGAAATCGCGCGTGTCGTTGACCACGCGGCTCATCAGGTCGCCGGTCTGTTTGTCGTGGAAAAAACCAAGGTCCTGCCGTTCGATCTTGTCGTAGAGCTTCGTGCGCAGATCGCCCACCAGATACCACGCCGCCTGGTGTGCCAG
>JAUMYC010000149.1 GCA_030528845.1 Eubacteriales bacterium | reverse complement strand
GGCCGAGGAACCGCCCAAGGAGGAAGCCCCGCGCAGGCGTTCCCCGCGCGGCAGGAGCGGCCGCAAGCCCAAGCCGCATCTTGAGGCCGAAGCCGCAGCCCCCGCAGAGCAGAGCGCGCCGGAGCCCGAAGCAGAGCCCGAGGCCCCGGAAGCGCCCCACGAAGGCGAGCCGCAGGAAGGCGCCGCCCCCCGCCGCCGCAGAAGGCGCGGAGGCCGCAACCGCCACAAAAAGAGCGGCGAAGGCCAGCCCACGCCCCCGTCCGAGGGCGAATGACCCCGCATACGCAGGCCGGCAGCCCCTTTTCAAAATAAGAGGGCTGCCGGCCTTTTTCTCTGTGTACCAAAAAGATAAGAGCCTTCGGATTTTGTTCCGAAGGCTCTTCTTTGTGCTAATTAATAGCGGGACTGACGCTGCTTGTCGAAGCACTCACGGCAGTAGACCGGACGGTCGCCGCGGGGCTGGAAGGGGACCTGAGTGGTGCGGCCGCAACCGTCGCAGATGACGTCATACATGGGACGATCGGTGCGATTCTGGCCATTCTGGGCGCGACGGGCAGCGCGGCAGCTGGGGCAGCGGCCGGGCTCATTCTGGAAGCCCTTGTCGGCATAGAACTGCTGTTCGGAAGCGGTGAACACGAACTCGGCGCCGCACTCGCGGCAGGTCAGGGTCTTGTCTTGAAACATGGGTAATGCCCTCCTGAATATGTTGCGCCCTACACGAATTGTAGCGTCTGGAAGCCGTCCTGATGCGGTAGGGAACCCAACCGGAGGGATGCGGTATGCCAGGAGCCGTTTCTTATCGGGCTGAAAACCATTATATCACAGCACGGGCGCAAACTGCACGAATTTTATGCCAATTCCGAAGAATTAACAAAGCAGCTTCAGCGCAGCAGGAAGGTCTTGATCTCGTAGGGCTTGATATCAAAGGAGAGCTCGCGCCCGTTCAGCCTCGCGCCGCCCATGGGCTGCTCGAGCAGGTTCACGCATTCGGCGTGCTCCGGCGCATAGCCCAGCCGCACGCGCACGTCGCTCACGCGCCGCCCGAAGCATTCGTATACGCGCAGCACGATGCCGTCGCCGTCCATCTGCTGCTTCACCGTCTCGATGATCACGTTGGGCTGGTCGCACGCCGCAAAGGCCGGCACGCTTTCCCTGCCGCCTCCCGCGCGCGCGCTGAGCACCGGCACGTTCAGCCTGTAGGCCATCTCCGGCACGTTGCACTCGCGCCAGGAGCCGTCGTGCGGCATGATGGAATAGGTGAAGCGATGCTCGCCGATGTCGGCGTTCGGGTTCGGATAGGTCGAGGATTTGAGCAGAGTGAGCGCGACGCCGTTTTCGTCCGCGCTGTGGCCGTATTTGCAGTCGTTGAGCAGAGCAAAGCCAAAGCCGTCCTCGGAAACGTCGGCCCATTTATGCGCGCACACCTCAAAACGCGCCACGTCCCAGGATGTGTTCGTGTGCGTCGGGCGCTTCACGTTGCCGAACTGCACGTCGTAGGTGGCCTCGTTGTGGAAAATATCCACCGGGAAATGCGCCTTGAGCAGGCCGTGATCCTCGTGCCAGTCTGCCTTGGTCTCAAAGTCGATGCGCTCCAGATCCTGATAGATCACGATATCCTGCTCGACGCTGCTCGCGCCATAGGCCCATTTGCAGCGGATGACCGCGCACACCGGGCCGACGGACACGACCTCGCAGCGCTCGAGCCTGTCCACTTCCCATTTACGGCAGTCGTAATAGATGTTCATGTCCCATGCGTCGTGCTGGTGCGGCCTGTTTTCGTAGACCACCATGCGGTTGAGCGCCTCGCCCGCGCGCACCAGCTGCCTGCCGGAGATCTTCTCCACCAGCGAGACGATGCGCATATTCTCGTCGAACGAACCGGCGAAGAAGGGCGTTTCGAAGCCGTTTTCGTCGGCGTCCACCCAGTCGCGGTATTCGTCGCTCTCTTCAAACCAGAAGGGAGTCGCGCCCATGGGCTTGAGCCCGCCCACGAACGCGCAGCAGCGCGGCTTTTCGTCAAAGAGCCCCTGCACCCTCTGCACCGGATAGGTCTCGCCGTTTTCGTCGCGCAGGGCCTGCACGCTCTCGGGCGCGTCAAACCAGACGACATCCTCGCGCTCAAAGCCCAGCGTGTTGAAAAACACGATATCGCCCTTGGCGTTTTCCGCCAGCGCATCCACCGCGCGGCCGGTCAGCTCGGCGATCTGCCCGCCCATCCGCGCGTACATCTCGTCCGAATCCTGATACACCTTTTCGATCGAGGAGCCGGGCAGGATGTCGTGGAACTGCAGGGTCAGCGCGTCCTGCCAGAGGGCGTGCAGCTCCTCCGCCGGATAGGGCAGGCCCTTTTCGATATAGGCCATGGAGCTGAGCAGCTCGCAGTCGCGCAGCGCCAGCTCGGTCTTTCGGTTGTTGCGCTTGTTTTTGGCGATGGCCGTGTACGTTCCCCTGTGATATTCCAGATACAGCTCGCCGCTCCATTTGGGCAGCTTCGCGTCGCCCTGCACCCTCTGCTCCAGCTTTTCAAAGAAGGGGCGGGCGTGCTCATGCCGGAACACGGGCGTGCCGGGCAGGGGCGTTTCCATGCGCTTTGCGTTTTCCAGCATCCAGTCCGTCGGGCCACCGCCGCCGTCTCCGTAGCCGTAGGAAACGATAAAATGGTCGTCGAGCGTCTTTTGCTGGAAGCGCTTCCAGCCGCCCTGATACTGCGAAGGCTTCACCATCGCGTTGTAGGTGGTGAAATGAGAAAGGGTGCCGTGGTCTCCGTTGTGCAGCTCGCGCGCCGGCGTGAAATGCGTCAGCATCTCCGTGCCGTCGATGCCCTTCCACATAAACGTGTCGTAGGGATAGAGATTGTATTCCGACCAGCTCAGCTTCGAGGTCATGAAATAATCGATGCCGGAGAGCTTGCAGATCTGCGGCAGGGCCGCGCTGTAGCCGAACACGTCCGGCAGCCACAGGATGCGGCTGGGCTTGCCGAATTCCTTCGTGAAAAACTCCTGCCCGTGCATAAACTGGCGCACGAGCGATTCGCCGCCGGAGAGGTTGCAGTCCGCCTCCACCCACATGCCGCCCTCGGGCTCCCAGCGCCCCTCGGCGACGCGCGCCTTGATGCGCTCGTAGAGCTCGGGCCTGTCCTCCTTGACGAAGGAATACAGCGCCGGCTGGCTGGACATGAACTTGTATTCCGGATAGCGCTCCATGAGCTTGAGCACCGTGGAGAAGGAGCGCACGGCCTTATAGCGCGTCTGATACAGATCCCACAGCCACGCCACGTCGATATGCGTGTGGCCCACGCTGTCGCCATAGGCCACCGGCGGCAGATCGGCGCGCGCTTCGTAATATTCCCTTTGCAGATATTCCCGCGCCGCCCGCACGCCCGCGTCGTATTCCGCAGACGGCCACGCGCGCAGGTCGAGAAGATCGCACGCCGCGGCGAGCGCATAGAAGGTGCGCTCGCGCTCCCTGTCGCCCTCGCTCAGCAGCTCCGCCGCCTCCAGCGGCACCGCGATATCGAAGATCAGGCCGATGGTCTGGGCGTCCTCGTCCGCGATGCACACGTCAAAGCGCGGGGGCAGCTGGTCCGGCTTGGACAGGGGCGTGTAGCCCTCGCAGAGCACTTCATACACCCTGCCGTGCTCCGGCTCGTCGGCGAGCACAAGGGACGTGTGCTTCGTGTCGAACGCCTGTTCGACGCGCCCGTCCACGCTCACGATAAACTGCGGGTTGATCGCCTCCCATTCCGCCTCGCGCCCCGTGCGCAGGCGGATCGTCGTGCGACCGGTAAAATTTTCCGGCGTCGCTGCGCGGAAGCGGAAATCCACCCATTCTTCCGTCAGGCCCCATTCCGCGCCGTTGGCGAACGGTTTCCATTCCGCCTCGCCGCGCGGCCTGTATTCCAGACCCTGCACCGGCGCCCTGCGCACGACCACGCGCTCCTCCAGGACGCTGAGGATCTGCCGCACTCTGTGCTGCAGCATATGCATCTGCATACCAAAAATCCCTCCTTGCTCTGTATTGCTTTGGTATTAGTATAAAGCCCGCAAAGCCCTGCGTCAACGCGATTTTTCAGCCCGCCGGGCTCTGCCCTGCGCCGCTCTCCTTTTTGTTCCCGCGCGCCCGGCCAAGGCAAAACGCCAGCGCCGCCAGCAGCAGCGCGCAGAGCGTCCCCGCCGTAAAGGGGTCCGCTCGCACCGTCGGCCAGCGGAGCAGTTCCTCCGCGTGCAGCATCGCCCACATCGCGCCCGCGCCCAACAGGCCGTGCAGCGCCTTGCCCGCGAAAAGAACGCGCAGCGGCAGCCCGCAGGCCTGCGCGCATTGCAGCTGCACGCACAGCCCGCCAAAGCCCGCGCACGCAGCCAGCGCGATCAGCCGCGCGTCTTCCTCCAGCGGGGCCTGCGCAAGCCTCGCCGCGCCGCCGGAGATCTCCAGCGCGGGCGCAAGCAGCCAGCCCGGCACGAGCCCGCCCAGCCATTCCTCTGCCAGCGCGCCCGCCACCGCAAACACGACCATCCAGCACAGCACCTTGCCCATGTTCGCCAGCGCGCTCAAAAAAATATCCCCCTGCGCCGCCGCGCTTTCTCCGCGCCGTTCGATCGCACAGACGGGCTCCCATCTGCGCAGCAGAAGGCCGGCTGCGATCAGCGCAAAGCCCTGCGCCGCGAAGAGCATCCAGCCCGCCTCCGTCCTGCCGAGCGTTCCCTCGCCCACGGTCGTGATCAAAAACGCCGGGCTCAGCCCGCAGGAGACCAGGCACATCCGCGCATATTCCCCCTGCCGCATGCCCTGCCCCGCCCGCGCGCAGCCCAGCGCCCCCGCAGGCGTGCCCGCGATCCACCCGCACAGCACGGCGCCCGCTCCCTCGCCGGGAACGCCGAACAACCCCGGCAGCGCCCGCCCAAAGAGCCTGCCGAACGCCCGCTGCGCATCCTCCCCCGCCAGATACGGCCCCAGCAGAAAAAACGGCAGCATCGCCGGGAAAAAGCTCTTCCAAAAATTATACGCCGCGCCCTGCGCCGCCGTCAGGCTCGTTTCGCTGCCCAGCAGCAAGAGGCTCGCCGCAAAAATGGCCCAGCCCGTCTTTCTTTTCGTCATCTTCATGTGCTATGATATGCACAGAAGGATCGGGAACATCCCGCGCGAAGGAGGTTTTTTCACATGCGTACCCCCAAGGTCGGGCTCGTTTTGGGCAGCGGCGCGTTCCGCGGCCTCGCGCACATCGGCGTGCTGCAGGTCTTTGAAGAGGAAAAGCTCCCCATCGACCTCATCTCCGGCTGCTCCATCGGCTCTCTCGTCGGCGGCGCTTACGCCGCAGGCCGCACGGCTGCCGAGCTCGAACAGATGGCCCTCTCCTTCGTTGACCGTGAATATTACGACCTCGTGCCGCCACGAAAGGGCTTCCTCAAAGGCCAGAAGCTGCAGAATTTCGTCCGCGAGCTCACCGGCGACCTCGCCATCGAGGACATGCCCCTGCCCTTTGCCTGCGTCGCCTGCGATATCAGCCGCGGAGAGACCGTCGTCTTCCGCGACGGCCCCGCCCACGAGGCCATCCGCGCGTCCATCTCCGTGCCGGGCGTGTTCATCCCCCATGAATATCGCGGCATGCGCCTCATCGACGGCTGCGTCATGAACAGCCTGCCCGTGGACGCCGCCCGCAGCATGGGCGCGGATATCGTCGTCGCCGTGGACGTGAGCTATCGCGGCGCGCCCGCCGAGGATGAAGGCGTCATCGAGACGCTGCTGTGCGCCATCGACCTGAGCCAGTGGCACCACACGCAGCTGGCCCTGCGCGACACGGACGTTTCCATCTTCCCGGACCTCGAAGGTGTTTCTCTCATCAACAGCTCCACCGCCGAGCTGGCCATCGCAAACGGCCGGCGCGCCGCGCAGGAGGCCGTCGAGGCGATCCGCCGCGCTGTCGATTCCTGGTGGGACGTCTGACATGCGCCGCCTTCCGAAGAAAAAAACGTCCCATCTTGAAAAAAAGCAAAAAAAGGTATTGACAAACCTCTCCCGTTCGTGTATTATAATACCCGTCGCCGCCGATTGACGGAAGCGTAAGCAAGCGCTTGGGAGCATAGCTCAATTGGGAGAGCACTTGCCTTACAAGCAAGGGGTCACAGGTTCGAGCCCTGTTGTTCCCACCAAATGCGGCCTGGTAGTTCAGTTGGTTAGAATGCCAGCCTGTCACGCTGGAGGTCGAGGGTTCGAG
>JAUMYC010000445.1 GCA_030528845.1 Eubacteriales bacterium | reverse complement strand
CAGGCGCTGGGTCTCGCCCTTCCCCGCCTCGGCGGCAAATGGGCAGGGACGCTGATCTGTACAGCGCTGCTGGCCGCAGTGCTGCTTGTTCAATCCATCTTCGGCGATGCACCGCTGCTCTTCGCTGCGCCCGCTATTGCAATCGGCGCTGCGCTTGCCGCCCTGATTGGCAGAAGGAGGACGCACGAATGAAGAAGACCTGTGTCCTTCTATGGCTGTGCCTTTGCTGTGCGCTGCTTGGCGGCTGCGGCGGCGGACAGGAAATCGAAAGCTGCCTGTTCGTGCTCGCCATGGCGGTCGATCCTGCGCCGGACGGCAATCTGACGGTGACCGTCAAGGCGCTTTCCGGCACGCAGGAGGCCGCCTCCGGCACCGAAAACACTTCCTCTGCATCTTCCACGGAAGCCTCTCAGCCGGCGTCCGGAAGCGGCGGCCCGGAAGCCGCAGAACCGGGCTATATCGTCATGAGCGCGACAGCGCCCAGCTGCCTGCGCGCGCTGAATATGCTCTCCAGCACCACGCCGCGCACGGTAAATCTCTCCCAGCTGCGGGAGATCGTCATCAGCCGTACGCTTGCCGAAACGGACGCAACGATCTCCATCCTGCGCGAGATTCACAGCATGTACCGCGCCAACGGAGAGGCGATCGTCGTCGTCACGCCGGATGACGCAGGCGATTTCATCCGCCGCCAGCGTGCCATTCTGGGCATTCGATTGTCGAAATATCTCGAGGTGCTCTTTGATCATTTCTCGCAGATGGATACCATTCCCGCCGATGCGCAGCTTGCTTCTGTAATCGCCGCCATGGAATCCGATACGATTGACGCCACCGCCGTCTATGCGGCGGGCAATGCCTTTGACAGCGAAATCGTGCTCGGCGGTGCGGATATGGACCGCCTGCCCGGGCATCTGCCGCGCACAGCGCCCGCAGAAAACGAATATCTCGGCTGCGCGCTGTTCTCCGGCGCGCGCATGACCGGCACGCTCACCGGCGAAGAAACGGGACTGCTTCGCCTGATGATGGGACAGGCCAGGCGGCAGTCCACATTCATCGAGAACGCGCTCTACAGAACAAATCTTCCCACGCGCGTGCGGCGGAAGATCGATCAGGACGGCACGCTCAGCGTGCATATTGCCATGAGCCTGAAACACACCGCGGGCGAAGAGCCCATGTCCGCCGAAGAAATCGCCGCCAGAATCGAACGGGATGCCGTTGCCGTGCTGCTGCGCCTGCGCGCCGCCTCCTGCGATGCAGTGGGCTTCGGGCGCATTGCAATCCGAAGGAGCATCGATATCCCATCCTGGGAAAAAAGAAACTGGCCGGATGAATATGAGCGCCTGGGCGTGCGGGTGACGGCGGATGTTTCAGTATTATAAAAGGCATGCGTTCGCATGCCTTTCTTAGATTGCATTCAGTAATTCGCCTCGCCGGCAAATGCCCGTATCGCCTCGCTGCGGCTGGTGCCCAGCACCTCCTGGGCTGGACCGTCCTCGACGATATGCCCGTTTTCCATATAGATGACGCGATCTGCCACATC
>JAUMYC010000013.1 GCA_030528845.1 Eubacteriales bacterium | reverse complement strand
GCAGCCGTCGCAGCAGACATAAGTCGAGCCTACGGCTTTGCAAGTAGCTGCGACTTCCCTGTCCGCTTCGTAAGTGGCGCCCTTGGCGATAATGTCGTTACCCTTAAGGTAGTCATAAATGCCGTTAGCATTGCCGGCACGGAAAGCGTCCAGATGGCTACATTCCGTTTTCCAAACATGCACGGGAGCGGGCGCGGTCGTAGTAGCCATAGCAGCGCCACAGCAGACCAGGGCCAGAAGAACCGTAAGAACCAGGATCTTCATGACCTGCAGTTTCCTCTTCTCCATGAAAGGGTCCCTCCTAAAAAAATATTGGATATTTTTAGCCTTACGGCTCTATCCCGAATTCATTGGTGCGGCGCGCGGGCCTCGAAGATGTTTCAAGACGATTACGCGGCCTTATATTCACCGTAAAAGATTTTACTACATTCTGGCAGTGCTGTCAACGGGGTGTACACCGCCCGAAGATGAAGTTTCTGTACAAAAACAGATAAGAAACGCGCCGCAGAAGGCTTCTGTGCCCGGCAGCGCCGGGGAAAAACTTCACGGGTGTGAAACAGACTTTCCCCTGTGTTGTTATTATAGCCGTAAACGAATCGTAATAAAATAGCCCATAGGAAGCAAATTGGTAAATTCATCGGACTATGCCCTGTTTTAATTGCGCTGGCGCGCGGGGGCGGGGTTGTGTTACAATGGAAATGCGCAGGAGGCTGCGCGAAAGGAGAGTGCGAAACAAATGAAACAGCTTGAGTTGCGCGATTTTCTGAAATACAAATTCCTCTCCGGGCTGAAATATGCGCCCGGCGGGAAGAGGGCGGCGTTTGTGGCTGCGAATTGTACGGAGGACGGCGAGGGGTACGAATCGCGGATCTATCTGTACGAAAACGGCGAGGCGAGGCCGCTGACGGACATCGGCAAGGAGAAGGGGTTTATCTGGGAGGATGAGCAGAGGCTGCTCTTCCCCGCCGTGCGCAGTGCAAAGGAAAAGAAGCGCGCCGAGGCGAAAGAGGGGTTCACTTCCTATTATATGCTCGACCTGCGCGGCGGCGAGGCCATGCCCGCGTTCACTTTGCCCTTCGCGGCGGGGAGCATCCGCAGGCTCGGCGAGGGCGTGTATGCCGTGACGGGGACGATCGACGTGCATTGCCCGGATTACTATCGCCTGAGCGAGGAGGAGCGCAGGGAATACGCGAAAAAGCAGGGCGAGGAGAAGGATTACGAGGTGCTGGACGAGTCGCCCTTCTGGATGAACGGCGGCGGCATGCGCAATAAGAAGCGCACGGCGCTCTTTCTCGTGCACACGCAGCCGATGCAGGTGGAACGCGTGACAAATGCGCAGACGAGCGTGGGCAGCATGGCCGTGCTGGGCGAGCATCTTTATTATACTGCGAGCGAATATGCCGTGAAGCCCGCGCGAAAGGGCTGCAAGGTATGGCGGCTGAACTGGAAGACCGGCGAAAATGTGCTCGTCGCGCAGGATGAAGAGCTGAGCGTGGGCTCGCTCGAGTGCGTGGGCGGCCAGGTGTGGTGCTTTGGCTCGAAGCACGAGCGCCACGGCAACAACGAAAACGCGTGGGTGTATGTGCTGAACGAGGAAACGGGCGGGTTTGACCTGCTGCGGCGCGAGGAATACAGCATGTACGGCTCCGTGGGCAGCGATTGCCGCTACGGCGGGGGCGAGAGCCGCGGCGTGCGCGCAAATGCGCTGTATTATACCACCACGCGCTCGGAAAACGCGCTGCTCTATCGCATGAACGCCGACGGGACGGACGCGCCCGTGATCACGAAAGAGGGCTCGATCGACTGCGTGGCCGTGTGCGAGGAGAGCGCGGAGATCCTGCTGGTGGCGATGTACGACATGAAGCTGCAGGAGCTGTATTCGTATGATCTGGAAAGCGGCGAGCTCAGGCAGCGGACGCAGCTGAACGAAGAAGCGCTGAAGGATACTTATGTGGCGCAGGCAATGCCCATAAGCGTCGAAAGCGAGGGCTATACCATCGCCGGACGCGTGCTTCTGCCCAAGGATTTCGACCCGGAGAAGAAGTATCCGGCGGTGCTGGATATCCACGGCGGCCCGAAGACGGCCTACGGCCCGGTGTTTTATCACGAAATGCAGCTCTGGGCGAACATGGGCTATTTCGTCTTCTACTGCAACCCCAAGGGCAGCGACGGCGGCAACGGCGAATTTATGGACATTCGCGGGCATTACGGCGAGACGGACTACAAAAACCTCATGGATTTCACCGACGCCGTGCTCGCCGCTTATCCGCAGATCGACCCCGCGCGCGTATGCGAGACGGGCGGCTCCTACGGCGGCTTCATGACCAACTGGATCATCGGCCATACGGATCGCTTCTGCTGCACCGCCTCCCAGCGCTCCATCTCCAATTGGCTCAGTTTTTACGGCGTTTCGGATATCGGGCCGCGCTTTGGCGAGGATCAGTGCGGCGGAACGCCCTTTGATGACGTCGAAAAGCTCTGGCGGCAGTCTCCGCTCAAGTATGCCAAGAATGTGAAGACCCCCACCCTCTTCATCCATTCGGACGAGGACTACCGCTGCCCGCTCGAACAGGGCCTGCAGATGTACACCGCGCTGGCGGAAATGGGCGTGCCCACGCGCATGTGCCTCTTCCACGGCGAGAATCACGAGCTCTCCCGCTCCGGCAAGCCGCGCCATCGCATCCGCCGCCTGCAGGAGATCACCGACTGGTTCGAGAAATACACCCGCTGACGTACAGACTTCGGTCGGCTTTGCGTGCAAAAGTGCTCTGAAAACGCGCATTTTTACAGACTCCGGTCTCTTATTTTCAAAAAGAGACCGGAGTCTGTCGCTCTTGCAAGGGCCTGTTACTGTACCCCTTTTGTACCGCTTTTGACACCATCGAATAACCAGAAATCAACGTTGCGCGGCTTGTCACTTCCTATAAAAAGGAACACAATGTGAAATATAAGAATAAGGCATGAAACGGAGGCGGGGACGATGAACCTACGGCGCGCGCTGCGGCTTTGCGCAATGCTTTTGCTGCTCATGCTGCCCTGCCTGTGCGCTGCGGCGGAGGGCCTGCCCATGGAAGAGCAAGCCGCCGACACCGTCGCGCCGACCATCTCCGGCGTGCGCGACCGCACCATCTTCACTGGCGATCCGCTCGACCTGGGCGACGTGCGCGTGACCGACGAGAGCGACCCCGCTCCCCTGCTGATCATCGACGAGGGCGATCTGGACCTTTCCCGCCCCGGCGAATACGTCGTCACCTACACCGCGCGCGACAGCGCCGGCAATTCCGTCTCCGCGCAGGCGAAAATCACCATCGTGGACGACCTGACCCCGCCGGAGATCTTCGGCGTGCAGGATCACGACATCTTCATCGGCGACAGCGTGGATTATATATCCTCCGTCTATGCCGTCGACAACCGCGACGGCGAGGTGCGCGTGCTCGTGGACGACAGCCAGGTGGACCTGCTCTCCCCCAAGAAAGCCGTCGTCACCTATTACGCCGTGGATTCCATCGGCAATATCGCCACCGCGTATGCGAAGATCCGCACCATGTATGACACGACCCCGCCGCAGATCACCGGTGCGCAGGACATCTCCGTGCAGCTGGGCGAGAGCCCGAGCTACCGCGCGGGCGTTTCCGTCACGGACGACCGCGACGAGCGCGTTGCCCTGCAGATCGACAATTCGCAGGTCGACCTCAACGTCGTCGGCGCCTACAAAGTGACCTATTCGGCCACGGATTCCTCCGGAAACACCGGCACGCAGACGATCACCGTGCGCGTAACGGAAAAATACCTCGACGACGACGATGTGGAGCTGCTCTGGCCGCTGGTGGACGAGGTGCTCGCCGAGATCGTGACCGACGAGATGACCCCCATGGAGAAGGGCTTCAAGATCTACGGCTGGACAAAGCGCAACATCCGCTACAGCGGCTACAGCGACAAGAGCCACTGGGTCACGGGCGCATACGATGGCCTGACCAAGCGCCGCGGCGACTGCTTCACCTATTTCTCCGTGTCCAAGGCGCTTCTGGAGCGCGCGGGCATCCCGAACATCGACGTGGTCAAGAGCGACACGCGCTACAGCGAGCATTTCTGGAGCCTGGTCGACGTCGGCGGCGGCTGGTATCATTTCGATTCCTGCCATCTCTCCGGCGGCGGCGACAATTTCTATCTGGTGACGGACGCCGAGCTGGCGCGCTGGGACAAGCAGCACCGCAACGCGCATCCCTTCGACGCGAGTCTGTATCCCGAGCGCGCGACCGAATCGGTGCAGCATCGGCTCCATTACGGGCGATACACCGTCTCCGACTAAATTTTTATCCCACAGCGAGGAAAAACGCCATGCAGCAGACCAACGTACTGGAATATCTCGAACACACCGCGGCGCGCCTGCCGGACAAAGCCGCCTTTTTGGACGCGGAGCACGCGCTGAGCTTTGCACAGGTCTCCCGCGCCGCCCGGGGCGTAGGCTCTGCGCTGTTGGAAAAGGGCTACGCGCGCGAGGGCGTGGTCGTGTTCATGAAAAAGAGCCCCGAGGCCATCGCCGCCTTCTTCGGCTGCGTGTATGCGGGCTGCTTTTATGTGCCTATCGACGTCGAAATGCCCCGCCTGCGCATCGAGCTGATCTTCAAAAACCTGCAGCCGCGCGTGGTGCTCTGCGACGAGAGCACGCTCGAGGCGGCGCGCGGGCTCGATTTCCACGGCGAACTGCTGCTCTACAGCGAGGCCGCTGCCCATCCAGCCGACGAGGCCGCACTGCAGCGCGTGCGCGAGGCGCAGCTGGACACCGACCCGATCTACATCGTCTTCACCTCCGGCTCCACGGGCGTGCCCAAGGGCGTGGTCGCCTGCCACAGGAGCGTCATCGATTACATCGAAAACCTCTCGGACGTGCTCGGCTTTGGCGAGGAGACCCGCTTCGGGCTGCAGTCGCCGCTCTATTTCGACGCCTGCCTCAAGGAGCTCTATCCCACGCTCAAATTCGGCGCGACGACGGTGATCATCCCCAAGGAGCTGTTCATGTTCCCCGTGCGGCTGGTGGAATTTCTCAACGAGCACCGGGTGAACACGGTGTGCTGGGTGGTCTCTGCGCTGACGATGATCTCCGCGCTGCGCACGTTTGAGAAGGTCAAGCCTCAATATCTGCACACCGTCGCCTTCGGCAGTGAGGTCTTCCCCATCAAGCAGCTGCGTCTCTGGCGCGAGGCCCTGCCCGAGGCCGGCTTCACCAACCTCTACGGCCCGACGGAGACCACCGGCATGTGCTGCTATTATAAGGTGGACCGCGACTTCGCGCCGGACGAGCCCGTGCCGATCGGCAGGCCCTTCCGCAACACGGAGATCTTGCTGCTCAACGAGCAAAACAAAGCGGCAGCCGAGGGAGAGATCGGCGAGATCTGCGTGCGCGGCACGAGCCTGACTCTGGGCTACTATCGCGCCTTTGACAAGACCGGCGAGGTCTTCGTGCAAAACCCGCTCAACGACCGCTATCCGGAGCTGATCTACCGCACGGGCGATCTGGGGCGGCGCAACGAGCGCGGCGAGCTCGTCTTCGTCTCGCGCAAGGATTATCAGATCAAGCACATGGGCCATCGCATCGAGCTGGGCGAGATCGAGGCCAATGTGAACATGCTCGAGGGCGTGCGCGCCTGCTGCTGCCTGTACGACCCGGAGAAGGGGCGCATCGCGCTGTTCTTCGCAGGCGATCTGGCGGAGCAGGAGCTCTCCAAAGCGCTGCGCGAGGCGCTGCCGCGCTATATGCTGCCCGGCGTCGTGCTCCGGCTGGAGCAGATGCCGCTGACGGCCAACGGCAAGCTGGACCGCGTGGGCCTCAAGGCCCTCTACGAACAGAAGAAAAAGGAGCGATAAACGAACATGGACAAGCTCATCCGCATTCTCGAAGCGCTGCACCCGGACGTCGATTTCGCCAACACCGACGGCCTCGTGGACAAAAAGATCCTCGATTCGTTCGATATCATCAACATCATCACCGAGATCAGCGAAGAGTTCGACGTGGTCGTGCCGGCGGAGGAGATCGCGCCGGAGAACTTCAATTCCGCACGCGCGCTTTGGAGCCTGATCGAGCGGCTGGAAAACGAATGATATGCTGCTGACTTCCTACGGCTTCCTCGGCTTTGCGCTGCTCGTGCTCGCGCTGTATTATCTCCTGCCCCGTAAATGCCAATGGCCGCTGCTGCTCATCGCCAGCTGCGGCTTTTACGCCCTTGCGGACTGGCGCTATCTCTTCTTCATCGCGCTGACGGCGCTGAGCGTCTGGCTGATCGGCTGCAAAATGGACGACCTGCACTCCGCGCTGGAGGCCGCCCTCGCCCAGGGCGACCATCTCTCCCGCGAGGAGAAAAAGCAGCTGCGCGCGCAGACCAAGGCGCGCAAATGGAAATGGCTGCTGGGCGGGCTTTTGCTCAATATCGGCGTGCTCAGCGTCACCAAATACACAAACTTTGTGCTGGAGAACATCGCCTCTTTGCTGAGCAGGCCCTTTTCGCCGATCGGGCTGATCGTACCGATGGGCGTGTCCTTTTATACCTTTCAGGCCGTCGGCTATCTGATCGACGTCTACCGCGGGCGGCAGCGCGCGCAGCGCAACCCCTTCAAATTCGCGCTGTTCGTCTCCTTCTTTCCGCAGCTGGTGCAGGGGCCCATCAGCCGCTACGGCGACCTCTCCCAAACGCTCTTCTCGCCCCACCCCTTCGAGCCGCAGACCGTCTCCTTCGGGCTCATGCGCGTGGCATGGGGCTATTTCAAGAAGCTGGTCGTGGCGGACAGGCTGATCGGTGCGGTGACGACGCTCGTGCAGGGTCCGCAGGCCTATTCCGGCCCGTTCGCCTTCGCGGCCATGCTCTTTTATGCCTTTGAGCTCTATTGCGATTTCACCGGCGGCATCGACATCACCATCGGCCTTGCGCAGATGATGGGCATTCGCATCAAGGAAAACTTCGATCTGCCCTTCTTCTCCAAGAGCACCAAGGAATATTGGAACCGCTGGCACATCAGCATGGGCAGCTGGTTTACCGATTACATCTTCTACCCCGTCTCCGTGTGCGGGCCCATGCTGCGCCTCTCCAAATGGAGCCGCGCGCACCTGCCCCCGGCCCTCGCCAAGCGCCTGCCGGTCTATCTGGCCGGCTTCCTCGTCTGGTTCACCACGGGCCTCTGGCATGGCGCGGCATGGAATTTCATCGCGTGGGGGCTGGCCAATTTCGTCGTGATCATGTTCTCGCAGGAGCTTGAGCCCCTCTATGCACGCTTTCACCGGCGCTTTGGCTGGCGGGACAAGCCGCTCTGGGGCGCCTTTGCCGTCGTGCGCACGATGCTCCTGATGAGCTGCATCCGCATGTTCGACTGCTACCGCGACGTGCCGCTCACTTTGCGCATGGTCGGCTCCATGTTCACAGACCTGCGCCCGCTCGCGCTTTTTGACGGGACGCTGCTGCGCATCGGCCTGAGCGGGGCGGATTACGCCGTGCTGCTCTTCGCCTTCGCCGTCATCCTGAGCGTGAGCCTGTGCAAGCGTAAAAAAGGCTCTGTGCGCGCGCTGCTCTGGCAGAGGCCCTTCGCCTTTTACGGCGCTCTGGCGCTGCTGTGCGTCGCCTGCGTCATCTTCGGCGCATACGGCGTGGGCTACGATTCGAGCCAATTCATCTACAATCAATTCTGACGGAGGACGGCACAAATGAACAGACGCACTCTCGCCGCCCTCGTCTGCGCGGCCCTAGCTGTCGGCGCGCTCGCGCTTTTGCAGCGGCTGCTCATGCCGAAGTATCAAAGCGGCGTCATCGAAGGCAGCATGACAGAAGAATATTACCGCGACGAGGCCCCGCACGAAGTGCTGATGGTGGGCGACTGCGAGATCTATGAGAGCTTCTCGCCCGTCACGCTCTTTCAGGAATACGGCATTTCTTCCTATCTGCGCGGCGGCCCGCAGCAGCTGGCGTGGCATTCCTATTATCTCCTCGAGGACGCGCTGCGCTATGAAACGCCCCGCGTCGTGGTGTACAACGTGCTGGCACTGAAGTACAACAAGCCGCAGAGCGAGGCCTACAACCGCATGAACATCGACGGCATGCGCTGGAGCGGCTCCAAGGCGCGCTGCATCCTCGCCTCTATGACGCCCGAGGAGCATTTTCTGGACTATCTCTTCCCCATCCTGCGCTATCACTCCCGCTGGGCCGAGCTCACCCGGGACGACTTCGTCCACCTCTTCTCCAAAGAGCTCGTCACGCACAGCGGCTATTCCATGCGCGCGGACGTAAAGCCGCAGACAGGCTTCCCGCCCGCGATGCCGCTGGCGGACTATACCCTCGGCGACAAGGCCATGGGCTATCTGCAAAAAATGGCCGACCTCTGCAAGGAAAAGGGCGTGGCGCTCGTGCTCGTCAAGGCCCCCACGGAATACCCGCACTGGTACGCGCAGTGGGACGAGCAGATCGTCCGCTTTGCGCAGGAGAACGGCCTGCAGTACGTCAACTTCATCCCCCTGCAGCAGCAGATCGGTCTGGACATGACGCAGGACACCTACGACGGCGGCCTGCATCTGAACAAGCAGGGCGCGGAGAAGCTCTCGCGCTATTTCGGCGCATGGCTCAAGGAGCGCTTCGACCTGACCGACTACCGCGGCGACGAGGCCGTTTCCGCCCTGTGGGCAGAGAAGACGGCGGCCTACGAGGCCGAATACGCGCAGCAGCTCTATGAGATCGAAACCTACGGAACGCTCGTCAGCTTCGGCGCAAACGCGCTGACAAATTGAACCAACCGCGCTGCTGCTTCGTCCAAACAAAAACAAACACCGGAGGAACACGCCCTATGAGACAACTGCTTTCCATCTTCTGCGCGCTGCTGCTGTGCTGCGCGTGCGCCGCGGCGGAGCAGGACGCCCGGCCCGTCGAGACCTACCTTCTCCCCGTGCCGCTCTTTTCGGCTGA
This sequence comes from Eubacteriales bacterium, assembly GCA_030528845.1. The sequence goes on along the minus strand of JAUMYC010000013.1, from coordinate 13,958 downwards.
GGAGCCGGGCGAGGCGCTGCTGGGCGTGGATCTGGACGCCGCCGTCGCCCTCGCGCCGCTGGGCGATCCGCTGAGCTTCTTTGAGTCCCCCTCCTGCGCGTTTCAGGGCATGGACAAGGTCTACACCTTCCCCTCTCTGGTCGTCAATACCTACCCCGAGCAGGGCAAAGACCTGATCCTGAGCATCTATCTGACGGACGACGCCCTCACTACCGGCGAAGGCGCGTACATCGGCATGCACACCGATGAGATCCTCGCCCTCTACGGCGAGCCGACCCGCACGGCCGATGCCTCCCTCACCTTCGAAAAGGGCGGCTGCGCGCTCTCCTTCCTCTATGACGCCGAGGGCTTCGTGACCTCCATCCTCTACGAGAGCATCCGCGCGAGCGCCCAATAACGCCGCGCGGAAGCGCCCTCCGCTCTGCAATCAGGAGCCGGAGGGCGCTATTTTTGCGCAAAACGTCACAATTATTCTGCATCGCCGCGCTGTTCAGCCGCGCAAAAGCATGGTATTATAGTAGTTGGAAATTTCTGCCGAGGAGGACGCATATGAAGCTGGATTGGAAGACCTGCATCCGCGCGGGCGTGACGATCGTTCTGGTCTATCTGATCACGCATTACTGGGGCGATTTCACCGCCATGCTCTCCACGGCGGCCGGCGCGGCCGTTCCGCTGATCGCGGGCTGCATCGCCGCCTATGTCGTCAATATCCTCATGTGCTTCTATGAGCGCAACTTCCCGCCGGACATCGTGCGCCGCCTGCGCGCGAAGGGCAAGAGCGCCCCCGCAAAGTGCAGGTGGATCGAAAAGATCCGCAGGCCCGTCTGCCTCACGCTGGCCTATGTCAGCGTGGTCGCCGGCATCACCGTCCTCTTTCAGATCGTGCTGCCGGAGCTCGTCGCCGCGCTGGCGATCCTGATCGACCAGCTGCCCGACGCGATCACCTCGGCGCTCACATGGCTCGATCAGGAGCTGCTGCTCAAATACAATCTGCGCTCCGAGCCCCTGAATTGGGACTGGGCCAGCGCGCTGGAAAAGGCGCTCGACTTGGCCATGGACAGCCTCGGCGATATCATGAACGGCGCGTTCGTCGTCATGTCCTCCGTCGCGTCCACGCTCATCACCGTCTTCATCTGCATCGTCTTCTCGGTCTATCTCCTCGCCTGCAAGGACAAGCTCCTGCGCCAGTTCAAGCGGCTGATGAAGGTCTATCTCGGCGAGGCGCGCACGCAGAAGACCCTCCACATCCTTTCCACCATCAACCGCGCCTTCCATTCCTACATCTCCGGGCAATGCCTCGAGGCAGTGATCCTCGGCCTGCTCTGCTTTGTGGGTATGCTCGCCTTCCATTTCCCCTATGCGCCGATGGTCTCCGTGCTCGTGGGCTGCACGGCGCTCATCCCCGTGGCCGGCGCGTATATCGGCGCCATCGTGGGCGCGTTTATGATCTTCACCGTCTCCCCGCTGCAGGCGCTGCTCTTTCTGGTCTATCTTGTCATCCTGCAGCAGCTTGAGGGCAACCTCATCTTCCCGCGCGTCGTGGGCCAGTCCATCGGCCTGCCGGGCGTGTGGGTGCTCGCGGCGGTCACGATCGGCGGCGGCCTGCTGGGCATCGCCGGCATGCTCATCGGCGTGCCCATCGCTGCGGCGGCCTATCAGCTCCTGCGTGAGGACATGCGCAGCCGCGAATCCCTCACCCTCTGACAAAAAAACAACGCTCCGAGCCGGGAAATTCCTCCCGCGCCGGAGCGTTTCTTTTGTATTCAGCGGCGGATCAGCACGCATTTCATGTATTCCGAGTCGTTCTGCGCCGCGTAGACCAGCGCCTTTTCCTCCTCCGTACAGCCGATCAGCAGCTTAATCTCCGAATCTCTCTTGAGCAGGTCGACCGTACACAGGATCGCGTCGATCCCCGTCCCCGCGCTGCCGCGCCATACATCGATGCCGCCGCCGTCCATCGAGGAGGTGTCCTTGAGATAGCCGTAATCCACGGGGTAGAAAAAATCGGGATATCGCGGGTGCGCCGTGCCCTTCGGCCGGTCGATCACGACCTGCGAGCTTGCCAGCAGCGCGTCCAGCGCCGCCCAGAATGCGCCGTCAAATTCCTTCATAGCGCCGCCCCTCAGCCCAGCAGGGCATAATACAGCCCCAGAAAGGCAAACGACGCGGCCAGAAACACCAGCCCGACCGCCAGCAGAAACGGCTCCGCCTTCGTGCGCCGCGCCGCGCGCTCGGTCTTATAGTCGAAAAAGCTCTGGTGCTCGGAGGGCTTGCGCAGCGGTGTAAAGAGCACCAGAAGGCTCTTGAAGCCATAGCTGATCATGTCGAAAAAATCCGTCGCCGTGGAGATGAGCACCAGCCCGCCCACGCCGCACAGCAGCACCGTCGAGACAAAGCAGCCGTCGCTCAGATAGCGCATGTTCCAGGCGGCGTCTGCGCCGAAGGCAAAGCCGCGATAGCACGCCACCAGCCCCGCGATGAGCAGGCCGACCGCCAGCGTGATGCCGTATTGCAGAAGCCTCGTTCGCCATTTATGTTCCATTGTTCCCTCTCTCCTTTGCAAAAGAGCCACAGGCGCGCGCCCGTGGCTCTTTTCTATGCCATTTCTCAGTTCAGGCCCAGCTTTTTGCGGTAGGCTTTGTATTCCGCCTCGTTGCACTGCACGAAATGGCCCGGGGAGACCTCGCGCATCGTGGGGGCGTCCTTGGAATAATCATGCGCGGAGAGCGGATCGTACTTGATGCGCACGCGCTGCTTTTCGTAGACCGGGTCCGGCAGCGGGATGGCCGAGAGCAGCGACGCGGTGTAGGGATGCAGCGGGTTGGCAAAGAGCTCGTCGGACGTGGCCAGCTCCACCAGCTTGCCGAAATACATCACGCCGATGCGGTCGGAGAAGTATTTCACGACGGAGAGGTCATGCGCGATGAACAGGATCGTCAGCCCCAGCTTGTGCCGCAGCTCGTTGAGCAGGTTGATGACCTGCGCCTGAATGGACACGTCCAGCGCGGAAACGGGCTCGTCGGCGATGATAAGCTCCGGGTTCATGACCACGGCGCGCGCAACGCCGATGCGCTGCTTCTGGCCGCCGGAGAATTCGTGCGGATAGCGCGTGGCATGCTCGCGCACGAGGCCGACGGTCTCCAAAACGCCGTACACCTTTTCGTCGATGACCTTCTTGTCCGTTTCGCCGCGGATGATCAGGCCCTCGGCGATGATCTCGTACACCGTCATGCGCGGGTCGAGAGACGCGGTCGGATCCTGAAAGATCATCTGGATCTGGGTGATGTAGCGCTGCTTCTTGGCGATGTTCAGGTCGTAGGCATACTGCTTTTTCAGCTTTTCGAGCTGCTCGCCCGAGGCAGCGGCCAGCAGCGGCTGATATTTCGCTTCCACATCCGCCGCGAGGTCCTTGCTGTGCAGCTTGTCGCAGTTTTTGTGATCAAAGATCGCCTGCTTCATCTGCTCGCGCTGCTGCGCGATGAATTCCTTGAGCTGCGCCTTGCGGGCCGGGTCTGCCGTGCGCATTTCCGCGCGGGCGGAGGCGATGGCCTGCTTGTAGGAGCGGGTGCCCGCAGCGATGCGCTTGCCCTTGAAGTAAATATTACCGGAAGTAATGTCGTAGAGCTTGATGATGGAGCGGCCGGTGGTCGTCTTGCCGCAGCCGGATTCGCCGACAAGGCCGAAGACCTCGCCCTTTTTCACGTCGAAGCTGACGTCATCCACAGCCTTCGTGCCCTTGAAATACTGGCACAGATGCTCCACTCGCAGAAGCACTTCCTGCGTGTTAGACATTCGCGTTCCCTCCCATCCTTGCCTTCATTTTGGCGATGCGGTCCGTGACCGTCTTGGGCGGGTCGATCTTGGGCGCATTGGGGTGCAGGAGCCAGGTCGCGGCCCAGTGCGTCTCGGAGACGGGGAACTGCGGCGGCTGCTCCTCGAAGTCGATCTTCAGGGCGTAGCGGTTGCGGTCGGCAAAGGCGTCGCCCTTGGGCGGGTAGATCATATCCGGCGGCGTGCCGGGGATGGCCTCCAGCTTCTCCTTCGTCTCCAGATCGGGCATGGAGGAGAGCAGCGCCCAGGTATAGGGGTGGCGCGGGTCGTAGAAGACTTCTTCGGCCGTGCCGTATTCCACGATCTTTCCGGCGTACATAACGCCGATGCGGTCGGCCATGTTGGCCACGACGCCCAGATCGTGCGTGATGAAGATGATGGTCAGGTTGCGCTCGCGCTTGAGCTTGTTGATCAGCTCGAGGATCTGCGCCTGAATGGTCACGTCCAGCGCTGTGGTCGGCTCGTCGCAGATGAGGATGTCCGGGTCTGCCGCCAGAGCGATGGCGATGACGATGCGCTGGCGCATGCCGCCGGAGAACTCGAAGGGATACTGCTTATAGCGCTTGCGCGGCTCGGAAATGCCCACTTCCTCCATCAGCTTGAGCGCCTTGTTCTTCGCCGCCTGCTTGGTGATCTTGTAGACCATGCCGGAGGCGTTCTCCTTGAGATATTCGATGATGCGCTCCGCCTTGGCCTGCGCGTCGGCGTGCTGCTCGGCAGCGAGGCGCTGCTGATAATGCACGGAAAGGTTGCGCACGAGGCTGAGGATGTTGCGGCGCGTCAGGTCGAGGTTGACGATGGACGGCTCGGGGATCTTGTAATCGAGCGTGCGGCCCTTGGCGACCTTGCGGTTGTAGCTGGCCATCTGACGCTGATACTTGGCCTCCTTGCGGCCGTTGTTGCGCTTGCCGTTGCCGTAGGTGCTCACAAAGGCGCTCAGAGAGCCGCCGAAGGTGCACGCGGCGGAATCCTTCACGATGTCGATCGGGTCGATCGAAGCCGCGACGGTCTTTTTGAGCTGCTCGGTCAGTTTGGCAAGGTCCGCCTTTTCAAAGGCGGCTTCCAGCTTGGCCGCGTCGATCTCGTCGATATCCTCCGCCGGCGCGCCGCCGAGCTCCTTGAACGCGGCGTCGAGCTCTTTGATCGCTTCCGCGCGCTTGGCGCTGTACTTTTTGTCGGCCCATTCCACGCCGGCCGCGGCCAGCGCAGAGAATTCCTGCAGGAAATGCTCGTTGAGATACTGGGCGTAGAAGGCGTTGTTTGCTGCGGCCTCGCCGGTCTTCTCCGGCTGGCCGGAGGTCTCCAGATAATAGCCCATGGCGAAGAAATCCGGCCTGGCCTTGCCTGCGGCCTTGCCGAGGATCGCCTGCATGCGCTCGAGCTTCTTCTTCGTCTCGCCGAATTCGCCCTTCTTGACCTGCGCGCGCACGCCGGAGGTCAGCCCTTCCGCAAGGGGCTTGAGCTCGCTCATGTCCGCGGTGACATAGGGGTTTTCGGAGTGCAGCGCAAATTCGCTGATCTGCTTGAGGGTCGCCTCGGCGTCCTTGAAGGAGTTCTTGCTGATGAGGAAGAGCGCGTTTTCGATCTCCACGAGCGCCTCCTCGGCAGACTCGTGCGCGGCGTTGTAGGCCTGCTCGAGCTGGATGTGGCGCATTTCAAACTTGCGGAAGATCTCGCACAGCTGCTTGACGCGCTCGGCCTTGTCCGGCTTCGCGGCGGTCATATATTCCTCGAGCAGCTTGCTCTTGTTGTGGAAGCTCTCCTTGCTCGCCTTCTGGCGCGCCTTGCCCTTGAGCAGCATGGCCTCGGTCAGCTGCTTGCCGATGCGCATGATCGGGTTCAGGCTCGAGAGCGGGTCCTGGAAGATCATGGCGATCTTGTCGCCGCGCAGCTTATAGAAGTCTTCCTCGCTGATCTTGAGCAGGTCCTGCCCGTCGTAGAGGATCTCGCCGCCTTCGACGATGGCGTTGTTGGCCAAAATGCCCTGGATCGCCTTGGAGGTCACGGATTTACCGGAGCCGGACTCGCCCACGATGGCCAGCGTCTCGCCCTTATACAGATCGAAGCTGATATCGCGCACAGCCTGCAGCTTGCCGGAGATCGTGCGGAACGATATGCGAAGGTCGTGTACCTGCAGTTTCTTTTCCAGTGCCATATTATTCCGCCCCCCTCAGAGAAGGATTGAACGCATCGCGCAGACCGTTGCCGAAGAGGTTGAAGGAGATCTCCAGCAGCGCGATGAACAGCGCCGGGAAGAAGATGATGTACGGGTCTGTCGCGAGGTAGTTTTTGCCGTTGGCGAGCATCGTGCCCACGCTGGTCATGGTGGAGGATTCGAGGTTGACGATGCCCAGATAGGTCATGGAGCTCTCGCTGAAGATAACGCCCGGGATGACCAGCACGGAGCCGGTGATCAGCGTGCCCATCGAGTTCGGGAAGATGTGCTTGAACATGAGCCTTGCGTCGCTCGCGCCCAGAGTCCTCGCAGCGAGGATATGCTCCTGCCCCTTAAAGCGGTAGAACTGCATGCGCACGCGCGAGGCCATGCCGATCCAGCCTGTGAGCACATAGGCGAATAATAGCGCTGGCACGACGCCCACCCGTTTTGACAAATGCAGCTGGAAGAGCGTCGTAACGACGATGAAGGGGATACCGCTTAGGATATCCGAAATGCGCTCCATGATCAGGTCGACCGCGCCGCCGTAGTAGCCCTCGATGGCGCCGTAAACGGAGCCGAGGAAGAGGTTGATGGCGGAGACGGAGATGGCCAGCAGGAAGCTGAAGCGGGCGCCGGCGGCAAGGCGGGTCAGGATATCCTGGCCCTTGTCGTTGGTGCCGAAGGTGAAGGCCGGCTCAAAGCCGTAGCGATACTGGAAGTAGGTATACTTGCTCACACGCACGACATAGCTCTTGGCCTCGGAGGTGCCCGTCACGCGCGCATAGGCGAGCGGGTTCTCCGGGTCGTTGTCCGCGGGGATGCGCAGAGAGTGATAGGAGGTGTCCGTGGGCGTGGTGGTGCGGTAGATGGGCTGGAAGTTGCCTTCCTTGTCCAGCTGCGGCGCGCCCTTTCTGTCCGCCTCATACCAGATGTTGGCGTCGGTCTGCTTCGCGTCGGTGATCGCCGGATAGATGACCTGAATGCCGGTCTCGTCCTGCCACGCCTGCAGGTCTTCATACTGCGCGGGCGTCAGGGTGAGATAGAGCATGCCCATCTTGTAATAGTTGTCCAGCTTGATGTCGAAGAAGCGCGCCTTTTTGCTGGCGGTCGGGTCTTCGTAATCGGCCCGGTACACTTCCACGATCGGATCGAGGCCCGTCTCGATGCCGATGGCGCGATAGGCGTTGTAGGTGGCGGTGTTCACGGTCGCGTCGGAGGTGCCGTCGATGCCAAGGGGCATGAATTTGGGCGGCAGCTTGGCATAGTTGAGGTACATCGTGTCCGTCAGCGCCAGCGAATAGGAAGTCTCGCACAGCAGCGGTACGAACACGGCAAAGAGGACCAGCACCACGATGATGCAGGCCGCGACGACCGAGCTCTTGTTTTTGCAAAAGCGCAGCCACACGTCCTTGAAGTAGCCGATCGGCTTCGTATCCAGCTTTTTGTCGTGCATCCGGCCTTCTGTTCCGACAAATTCGAACTGAGAGGCAGGAATATTCATATTGATCTTTGTCTTGCTCATTATTTCTTGCTCCCCATTCTGATTCTCGGATCGATAAAGCCATAGCTGATATCCACGATGATGCCCGAAGAGAGGCCGATGAGCGTGTAGAAGGCGGACAGCAGCATGAAGAAGTTATAATCCGGCGTGGCGGCGGTGATGGACTCGACGTAGAGCGGGCCGACGCCGGGGATGCCGAAGATACCTTCGATGATCAGCGAGCCGGACATGATGCCGATGAATTCGCCGAGGATCATCGGGAAGATAGGCACCATGGAATTGCGCAGCGCGTGGCGCACGGTCGTCTGCGCGCGGGAGAGGCCTTTGGTGCGCGCAAGGAGCAAAAAGTCGCTCGTGAGCACTTCCGTCAGCTCTGCGCGGGTATAGCGCGTCAGGCCGGCGACCGTGCCGAAGCCCAGCGAGAGGATCGCGGGGATCATGGAATAGAACATGGACCAGCTGAAGTAGTCCGAACCGGAGTTCATCTGGAAGGGGAACACCTTCAGCTTAAAGCAGAGGATATACTGCACGAGGAATGCGTATATATAGCTCGGGACCGAAACGAAGACCATAACGGCCGTGGAAATGAAATGATCCTGCCATTTGTTCTTCTTCAGCGCCGCGTAAATGCCGAACATCAGGCCCAGCGGCACGGAGAAGAGCATCGTATATGCGTTCACCAGCACCGTCGCGGGCATTTTTTCCATAAATTTGTCCCAGACATTTTGGCCCAGATACAGGCTTTCGCTGATGCCCCAGTCGCCTCCGATGAGGGTGCGGCGCACGAAAATGCCGTATTGTTCGATCAGGGGCTTGTTGTAGCCCAGCGCCTCGCGGCGCATTTCGATCAGCTCCATGTCCTTGCCAAACTGCTCTGCCGGCTTGTTGGGCAGCAGCTTGACCAGCACAAAGCACATAGAGACGATGATGGTGAAGACCATCAGCATGAGCAGAAGTCGCTTCAGTACGTATTTAACCATTGCGGTGTAATGGCCCCTTTCGCATTTTTTACGCTTATATCCGGCAAGGCCGGGCCATTCCCCTTCGCGGAAGATGCCGTTCCGGGTACAAGCGTGAAAAATATGGTGTTGGCTCCCGTTGCAAGCGGGCCCGCGGGCGCCGTTTGCCGAAAAGATGGGTATACCACGGCAGGGGCAAAGCTGCCCCTGCCGTGGTAAAGTCCTTGGCTATTGAGCCGGAATAGGGTGCTTACTTGTAGTTGAGGGTGCCGCCCTGTTCAGCCACAAAGGCGTCCCACTCAGCGTCGGTGTAGTTGTAGGTCATGTACTTCACGCCGCCGCGGCCCATCGGGAAGACTTCGTCTTCGAGATAGAACTCGACCTGCATGCCCTTGAGGCTGGCAGAGGAGTCGCCCATGAGCGGGATGAAGTTGTAGTTCATCAGAACAGCGCCTTCCAGCGCGCCGAGCACTTCGAAGCGCAGAGCGGCTTCAGCGGCGTCGGTGCTGTAGGGGAAGCACAGTTCGACAGTCTCGCCGCCCTTGGTGCCCTGCACCGGGGTGCCGGCGATGGCCTGCGTCCAATCCCACACGGAAGCGGTGTAGACTTCGCCGTTGAGGGTGATGTCCAGCATCGCAGCGGTGGTATCCCAGGACGGGTCATACTGATAGTTGGCGGAGGTGTAGGCTTCCATCAGGCCGAAGGGATCGAAGGTGGAGCCGGTCCAGCCAACGCCGAAGAGCATGTCGACGTTGTTGTTCTGCAGGGCAGCGGAGAAGTTGTTGCCCAGAGTGGCGTCACGCTTGAAGGTGAGCTTGCCTTCGAGCTTGGTGCCCTTCACAGCTTCGGTGTAGTTGTTCACGATGAACTCGTAGCCGTTGTTGTAGAAGGTGGAGGTGTTGTTCGGGGTGCCGACCATGATCTCGACCACGTCGTCCTCGTCCATCAGGCCCTGAGCGATCGCCTGATCATAGGCAGCATCGAAATACTGCTTGGCCATCTCGAGGTTGTAGCCGGTGATGGAGTCGATCGCGTCGTCGGCAGTGGCATACATCTTGCCCTCGCCGATCTCGTCGGTCAGGCCCCAGAAGTCCACGATGACGTTCTTGGCGACGTCGGTGGTGCGATAGAAGATACCGTTGTCCGGGTCAGCGACGATCTGGCCGCCGTAGAGCGCGAAGGCCGGAGCATTCAGCGGGCTGGTGGCGAGGCAGAACTCGGCGCGGTTCATGGCCAGAGACATGGCGGTACGGAAGTCGGTGATGGAGAGGATGGTCTTGTTGATGTTCTCGCCGGCGTTGGCCTGAGAAACTTCCAGAGCGCCCCTGTCCGGGTTGAAGACCATCGCGAAGACGGAGTCGCCTTCGGAGTAGTAGGTGTAGTCGGACTGGCCGTAGACTTCGATGTCATCCTTGCTCAGGCCGTAGGAATCCAGCTGGCCGTTGAGGAACATTTCCAGACGGGTGGAGGGTTCCTTGACGTAGTCATAGCGGATCGCGGTGGTCTGATAGATCTCGGGATCGTCGTTGAAGCCGAACCAGTTGTCGTTGCGCTCCAGCACGATGACCTTGTCGGACTGGAACTCGGTCATGCAGTAGGGGCCCCAGGAGGGAGAGGTCTCAGCGGTGGTGCCGTAGGTGCAGGAATACACGCCGTCGGTCTCGCTGATGCACTCTTCGTAGACGTCCTGCTTGACCAGCCAGGTGTCAGACATGGAGTACCACAGATAGAAGCCCTGCAGCTCCTTCTCCAGGATGACGACGAACTCGTAGTCGCCGGTGGCAAAGAAGCCGACCTTCTCCCAGGGATACTCGGCGTAGGTGTACTTGGCGTACAGCTCGTCCAGAGCATACTCCTGCTTGCCGGCCAGATCAGCCCAGGTGATGTATTCGCCGCCGGGGCCTTCGGTGTAGAAGGTGTACAGCTCGGCCAGAGTCATCGGAACTTCGACGACCTCGTCCGCAGCGGTGCCGGTCCAGGTTTCGGTGGCGAAGTCATAGGTGTCGCCGAAGGAATAGGACCAGTTGATGTAGCCGGGCATGTCGCCGTGGGCCTCGAGGAAGGCGGCCACGTCGGTGTCGCCGGTGATGCCCATGTACGCGCGCAGAGTGGTGTCGGAAGCGACGCCCTGCTTGGCATACTCTTCAGCGCCGACGATGACCAGGTTGCCGGAATAGAAGCTGTCCGCGCGATAGTTGGCGGCCTTCGGGTTCAGGCGGGCCTGAGCGGAATAGACGAAATCGGCAGCGGTGATGGGGGTGCCGTCTTCCCAGGTCATATCCTCGCGGATGGTGACCTTCCAGGCGCGGGCGGTGTCGCCTTCGGCGATGCCCCAGTCTTCGCCGACGAAGTCAGCGGTCACGTCGACCGGGAAATCGGCAGCGGCCAGCGGAACGATCTTGTAGCCGTCCAGGTCTTCGTTGAAGTCAAACTCGAACAGACCGTTGCCCAGATAGCCGGTGAAGGTGGAGTCGGTATTGGTCTGCGTGCGCATCGGATCCCACACAGTCGGGAACTCGCCGATCGCCAGGTTATACGTATACGCATCCTGGACGGTCTCCTCTGCCAGAGCGAAGCTGGACAGCAGCAGACACATGGCGATGATCGCAGAAAGGATCTTCTTCATGGATCAAGTACCTCCTGATTTTTATTTTTTGATCGAGAGCCGGGGCGCGCTCTCCCTGCGGATCATCAGGAAAAACACACTTCGGCAAACTATCAATCAGTTTATATTATAGTAAATAATCAAAAATCCGCAATTGCTTTGCCGCCCTTTTCATGTAAATTTTATTTGAACAGGCGGCACACGCGCTTCTTATGGAATGCATTTTGGGCCTGTTTTCCGGTCATTCCATGCCGCAGAGGAACTGCAGGATGATATCGTCGCTCTCCGGCAGGTTCTCGTGCCCGAAGTCCGGATAGAACAGCACTTCCTTCTGCGCGGTGATCTTGTTATACGCCGCAAACTGGCTCGAGGGCGGACAGACGGTGTCGAGCAGGCCGGTACACATGAGCACGCGCGCGCGGATGCGATGGGCGATGTGCTGGTTGTCGATGTAGCCCAGCTTCGTGAAGACCGCCTCCTCGCGCTCGTGGCGCGGGTCGGAATGGCGGAAGAACTCGCGCAGCTCGGCATACGCCGCCACGTCGAGGTCCATATCCCACACGCGCCTGTAATCGCACAGGAACGGATAGACCGGCGCGGCGCGGTTGAGCCCGGGCGTGAGCGCGGCGCAGGCCAGAGTCAGCCCGCCGCCCTGCGAGCCGCCCGTCGCGCCTACCTTCGTCTCGTCCACGCAGTCCATCGCCATCATGATGCGCGCCAGCTGCGCGGTGTCCAGGAAGACATTGCGGAAATAGAGCTTGTCCGGGTCCGGGTCGTCCAGGCCGCGGATGATATGCCCGTGATGCGTGTTGCCCTTCACGGGAACGATATCCTCCGAGGAGCCGCCCTGTCCGCGGCAGTCCATCGAGGCGGCGGCCATGCCCGCGGCGCACCACTTCATCAGGCCGGAGAAGGAATCTGCGCAGCCCGTGTAGCCGTGGAAGAGGCAAACGCCGGGCAGCTTGCCCTGCGCGTGCGCCGGCTTTGCAAAGCGGCAGTGGATGCGCGCGCCGCCCACGCCCGTGAAGTACAGATCATAGCATTCCACGCCCGGCGCCCGAAACGCCGCCGGCACGAGCTCGCATTCCGTGCCCAGCGCCTCCATCTGCGCGATCGCGCGGTCCCAGTATTCCTCGATATCGGCCGGGCAGGGGTTGCAGCCCGTAAAGGCATACAGCTTTTCCACCGACATATCCACAATAGGCATGGCGAAACCCTCCTTTTTTCGTTTCCCGCGGGAAACCATAGCATAATGATAGCGAATTCTGCGGCGAATGTAAACTGTTTTCTTCCCATCCGCCCGCGCTTGTGTTAAAATACAGGCAGAAACCGCATGAAAAAAAGGAGGAAACCGCTATGCAAACCATTTCCCTGAACGGCCTTTGGAAAATGCGCGAGGTGCAGAGCGAGCAGTGGCTCAGCGCGAACGTGCCCGGCTCCGTCTATGCGGATCTGCTCGACAACGGCAAAATGGACGATCCCTTCTGGCGGGACAACGAATATCAGGCCTTCGACCTGATGGAAAAGGATTATCTCTACGCGCGCAGCTTCACCCTGCGCGCCGAGGATCTGGACTGCGACGCGCTGCTTCTGCACTGCGAGGGCCTGGACACGCTGGCCGAGGTCACCGTCAACGGCGCCTGCGTGCTCATGGCGAACAACATGCACCGCACATGGTCTGTGAACGTGCTGGAAAACGTGCACGAGGGCGAAAATACGATCGAGATCCTCTTCCTCTCGCCCAACCGCTTCCTGCGCGAGGCCTACGCCAACACCCCCGTCAACGGCACGCCGGACTGCACGCAGGGCTTCCCGCTGCTGCGCAAGGCGCACTGCATGTTCGGCTGGGACTGGGGCCCGCGCCTGCCCGACGCCGGCATCTGGCGCGATATCTCCCTGCAGAAGATCAACAAGGCAAAGTTCGTTGGCGTGCGCGTGCATCAGGAGCACGCCGCCGGGCAGGTCACCCTCAGCTTCCACAGCGAGATCGACACCTGGACGGGGCTTTGCGAATGCATGGAGCCGGAATATTCCGTGCGCTATACGCTCACCGCGCCCGACGGAACGCAGACGAGCGCCGTCAACGACGATATCACGGTGGAGGATCCGCTCCTCTGGTGGCCCAACGGCTACGGTGAGCAGCCCCTCTACGGCCTGCGCGCCGAGCTGCTCGACGACGACGGCGCCGTGCTGGACGTGTGGGAGAAGCGCATCGGCCTGCGCACGATGACCATGCGCCGCGAAAAGGACCGGTGGGGCGAGAGCTTCGAGGCCTGCGTCAACGGCGTGTCCGTCTTCTCCATGGGCGCGGATTACATCCCCGAGGACAACATCCTGCGCCGCGTCACGCCGCAGCGCACCCGCCGCCTGCTCGAAGACGCCAAGGAGGCCAACTTCAACGCCATCCGCGTCTGGGGCGGCGGCTACTATCCGGACGACTGGTTCTACGACGCCTGCGACGAGCTGGGCCTGATCGTCTGGCAGGATTTCATGTTCGGCTGCGCCATGTACGACTGCACGCCGGAATTCGAAGAGAATATCCGCGCGGAATTCGCCGACAACATCCGCCGTCTGCGCCATCACGCCTCTTTGGGCCTGTGGTGCGGCAACAACGAGATGGAGCTGGCCGTGGTCGAAAAATGGTATCAGTACCCGCCCAAGCAGTATGCGGACTATATCAAGATGTACGAATACATCATCCCGCAGGAGCTGGCCGAACACGACCCGGACACCTTCTACTGGCCGGCCTCTCCCTCCTCCGGCGGCGCCTTTGACGACCCCAACGACGCCGACCGCGGCGACGTACATTATTGGAAGGTGTGGCACTCCTCCGTGCCCTTCACCGACTACCGCAAGCATTTCTTCCGCTATGCATCCGAGTTCGGCTTCCAGTCCTTCCCCGCG
>JAUMYC010000444.1 GCA_030528845.1 Eubacteriales bacterium | reverse complement strand
TCACGCCCTGCACCAGCTGCAAGCTGCCGTCCTGCGCCGTCCGCTTGAATGTGAACGCCCATTCGCGCTCCACACGCGCGCTTGCAAGCAGGCGCACGCCCAGCGGCGAAGCGAAGAAGCTCACCAGCATCCGCAGCGGCACCGCGTCGTATTCCGCCTGCGTCACCACGCCGCCTGCGCGCATCCGCTCCATCTGCGCGCGGATCTCGGCCTCGAGGCTCGTCGTGCCGCGCAGCGCGTCCAGATCGAGCATGCGCATCATCCGGTGGAACGCCGTGCCGATCTGCGCGCCAGTCATCTTCTGCTCCTGCATGAACCGCGGCAGACGGATGATCTCCGTTTCGCCCTGCATGGGCACGGCCTGTTCGTCCATATCGGCCTGCGCCGCGCGCTTTTCGTCGCGGATGACCGCGCTGACGCTCGTCTTGCGCATCGCGCTGCGCGCGTCCTGCGGCGCAAAATCCATCAGCCGGATGGTCTCCTCATCGCAGAGCATCGTGCCCTCCAGCTGCGCCAGCAGGCGCTGCACGCCCTCGTCGCTGCGCCTTCTCTCCTGCATGGCCGTATGGCCCATATGCGCATACACATGCCAGAGGGATTTCCCCGCCGACACAGCCTCCTCGCGGATGGTCATGCACGCGCCGGCCTGCATGAGCGCCGGGCAGACCATGTCCAGTCCATTGCGCATCGCGCGGATGCCCGCCGCCGTATTGCCCTGCTGCCAGAGCGGCTGCGGCCCATCGCCGGACGCCGCGCCGATGAGGATCAGCCTCTCCCTTGCGCGCGTCATGGCGACGTAGAGGATGCGCACCTCCTCGGCCAGCTGCTCCCGCTCCGTCATCACGCGGATCGCGCGGCGCAGCACGGTTTCCCGCTCGCTGCCCAGCGCCGTATCGATGCACGGCAGGCCTACGCCCAGCTGCGCATGCATCAGCAGGCGGTCGCGCTTGCTGCCCCTGCGCATCCTGCGGCCCATGCCCAGCACGAATACCACCGGGAATTCAAGACCCTTGCTCTTGTGCGTCGTCATGATGCGCACGACATCCTCGCTCTCGCCGATGGCGCTTGCGCTCATGGAATCTCCGCCGGCGCGCAGGCGCTCCGCATAGCGCAGGAACGCCGTCAGCGAGCCGCCCTGCGCCTGCATGAACGCACGCGCGCGGGAGACGAGCAGGTTCAGGTTCGCCTGCCGCGATGCACCGCCGGGCAGCGCGCCCGCCAAGGCAAGGAAGCCCGTCTCGGCATAGATCCGCTCGATCAGCCTGTCCACGCCCTGATGGCGCGCGCACAGCCTCCATGTATCAAGCCGCGATTCAAAGGCATTCAGCTTCTGCGCCAGATCGTCATCCAGCTCCTCGCGGTATCGCCTGACAGCCTCATAATACGGCGTCTTGCCGTCCGGCGTATGCATGCGGATGCGCGCCAGTTCCCCTTCATCAAGGCCCAGCGCCGGGCCGCGCAGCGCGCACAGCAGCGCATCATCCTCCACGCCGCCGGCAATCGCCGCCAGAAGGCCCATGATCATGCGGATTTCGGGGATAT
>JAUMYC010000148.1 GCA_030528845.1 Eubacteriales bacterium | reverse complement strand
TCAACGAAACAAGAAAACAGGCGATTCTCATCATCATTCCTCCATTCTGACGACGTTTATAGTTGCCAAAGCTGAACGCTTCATGAAACCGGCCTCGTTTTCCGCCCCTTCGTTCCGCGCGGCCCCTCGCTGCCGATCAGCCGTCGACCTGCGCCTTGAGCGTCTTCACGCCGCAGCAGAAGTACAGGATGTGAAACAGCCACACGCCCTTCATGCCCATCATGGTAAAGCCCACGCTCATGAGCCGCGTCACCGTGATCATCATGCGGATCTTGGTCTTTTTCGTCATGCCGCGCCCGGTCACATAGTCTTCGAGGTTGTCCCTGCAGAGCTTCGTGCCTTTGAACCATCTGTCCAGCTTTTCGGAGCTGCGCGCAAAGCAGAACGCCGCCAGCATCCGGAAGGGAAACGCGGGCAGCATGGGCGCCACCGCGCCCATTCCCACTCCGATACAGCCAAGGATGATATACAGGATCTTCTTCATTTTGCTTCCTCCAGTCGTTGTCTTCCGCGTTTTGCTTCGATCACATGGCGGATGAGCATGACCGGATGCACCGTGAGCATCCTCGGCCCGGCAAAGCGCATGTCCTCGCGGATCTTTTCGAGCATCTGAGGCCGATAGCAATGCACCTTGCAGTTGGAGCAGAAGGTCTTGCGTTCCATGAACGGACATTTGTCGCTGCGCATTCCCGTATAATCGTTCAGCGCCGCGCAGGCCGAGCAAAGGCCCACTGCACCGCCGCGTTCCCCGCGATCTATTTTCTGCTCTCAGGCACCGTGCCGATCAGGCGCTTGATCATCATAGACAGTCCTCCGAAGTTAGCGATTGCTAACTTGCGGCCGAAAGAAAAACCGCTCAGTTCCCCGAAGCGGCTTGGTTGGCATCCGCCAACTCTGAATACTATATCACTTCTTCTGCCCAAAATCACGAGCGCACATCGGAATATAGGAAATTTCATGCGCCCGCAGCTCAGCGGGATGCAATGCCCCTAAAAGCCGGGCGACGTTCGGAGCGCCCTTTGGCGGTCAAACCGCGGCTTTTTTACGCGGAGACATCGCTTCTGTCCGCCGTTTTCTGCTGTTTCTGTCTGCAAATACAAAAAAGAACCCCTGCTTTATCTCAAAGCAGGAGGGGTTCTCTTGGTGAATCCGGCTGATCATACTGCCGGGGGCGCTATGCATCCCTCTCATCTCCCCGGCATGCGCAGGTCTGCTCTCTGCCAATGTCGTTTGTATTCGCGCTCGAACGCATCCAGCCAGCGCTCAGTCCGTTCCCGGAGCTCTGCAAATGCCTGCTCATAGCTCACTTCGCCGTATTGCGGATCCCGCACGCCCAGAAAGCAGCCGCTCGCATCGGCCGTGCGTTTCTCCGGTATTCCCAAGGCGAAGAAGCGGCCGAGCGCGCCGTCGGAGATCCCGGCGAACTCGCTGAAGTGCGCCGCCTCGCCGAGCTCAAGATACCGCGCGGACGAATGCGTTCTGTCCGGGCGGATCCCATGCTTTTCCAGCGTATCCCACACATGCTGCGATACCGGCATGCCTTGTGTGCCCGGATACGCCGCTCTCGCCGCGCCCGTCACCGGCAGTCCGCGTTCTGCGGCCATATGATCGAGGATGTTCGCGGCCATTACGCTCCGATTGAGCCCTCCGTCGCAGCAGAAACAGATTCTTTTCGGGACGTCCATATAACTCTGCATATCCAAAAACATCTGCGCCGTAAGGCTCTCCACGCCAAATTCAAACACGGGAGCCTGCGCCGGGTCGATCTGAGCAAAGTCCAGCGCTTCCTGCAGCGTATCCCCGTTGATCATGCCGGGCTTAAAATAGGCCAGCGTGATATGCGGGGTGAGGGGATAAGGCAGGCGCACGATTTCGTCGAACCGCCCGTACAGATCCAGCAGCAGCTCATAATCCGCTTCCGTTCGGGGTTTGAGCATCAACACCAGCGACTTGGACACAAGGCTGACGATCCGATCCGACACCAGCTCGATCTTCCGACCGGCATGCTCCTCCCGGATCCTTTCCACGACTCCGGCCGCCCTTTGCAGGCTTTCGGCCATCTCGCGGCTGTATGCGTCCTCGTCCTCCGCCGCGGAGCAGCACATTTCGCACGAAACAAGATCATGCAGCGTCATGTGCGCGGCCTCTTCGGGCAGCAATGCCGCCAGCATGTTCGTCCCCTCCAGCTTATAGTTCAGCGCCTGCTGCATCAGCCGGACCGCAAGCAGGACCTTCTTCCCGAGTCGGAAGGCGACCGTAGTGCCCCGGAATGGGGCATAGCTTCCGTCCGGATGCACCTTGAGCGCCAACCCTTCCGCCGTATGGAAAAACCCCTGCACCGGCTGATATTTCCATGCCGTTCTCTGCTCGTAGTCCGATAACAACGACATTTCTGTTCCCCTCCCCTCTTCCTCATCCTATGGGGTTACGGCTGCGGATCCTATTGGGCAACCCTTCGCAATGCCGGCGATACAACGGATCTCCGTTCACTGCGCATCGCCGTTTTGTTGCGTTTGGGTAAATTATAATGCTGCGAGGCAGGGCTGTCAACGCTCGCAAAGCTCGTAATTGCCGCTTCTCCCCGCTGCTTCTGCCTTCTCCCGAGACAGGCCCTTGCAGCTGTTCCGGTTGATTGTGGGGCATTGGGCGGTGCACTCTGTTTGACGCAAAACAGGTGTAATGCCCCCGCATAGCCAGCAGCCCCGATACGTCAGGCAGGGGGTTCAGGGGGTGATTCCCGGCCTGCGAAGAACGCCGAACCGTCCTGTCCCGATGCAAAAAAACGGCGCATATTGCTTGACAAGCACCGCAAGTTATGCTATTGTTATCGCATGGTAATTAATGTTTTTTATACACGAGGTTACCCGAGTAACTTTGTGCAATATGAACAGTTTCCTGCGAAGAATACTTCGTTTTCAGCGCTTTGATCGGACGGCGATTATTTTTTGCGGTCATGGTTACCCGAGTAACCTAAAAGGAGGAGCGTGTCGATGGCGACAAGAAAAGACGTTGCGCAGCGCGCAGGCGTTTCCGTTGCGACCGTCTCTTATGTCCTGAACGGGACCAAAAAGGTCACGGCCGAGGTGGAAGCGCGCGTGCGCAAGGCTGTGCATGAGCTGGATTATCGGCCCAATCTGCTGGCCAGGGGCTTGAGCATGAAAAAGACCCACCACGTGGCGCTGGTCGTGGACAATATGCACAACCCGCACATCAGCGACGTGCTCTTCGGCGCGCAGGAGATCGCATCGCAAAACGGGTATATCGTGTCGGTTCTTTCCGTCGATATTTCCCGCCCGCAGGATCTGCTGGATCTGACCCGCAGGGGCGTGGACGGCGTGATCCTTGCGCTGGCTACGGACAACCAACGGCTGCAGGATCTGCTGGATCCGGACATGCCGGTCGCCTCTGTCGGCGAATATCTGAAGCTCGAACAGGATCAGGCGATCGACGACATGGTCGCCCATCTTACCGGCCTTGGGCATCGCAGGATCGCGTTTCTGAGCGGCCTGCCCCATCAAGAGCCTTATCACCCGCGCTTTCTTTCCTTAGCGAAGGCGCTCAACGCTCGGGGCCTTTCGATGGAGCCCGAGCTGGTCGTAAGCGGCCGGAGCGTAACCAGCGTCAACGAAGCCGAGGGCGCGCGCGCGATGAGTGAACTGTTGGATCGCAAGGTGCCGTTCACCGCGGTCTATGCGATCAACGATCTGGTGGCGATGGGAGCGATCCGTGCGCTGCGGATGCGCGGGCTGAAGGTGCCGGAGGATGTTTCGGTCGTAGGAAACGACAGGCTGGAAGTATACCGATGGGTCACGCCGACGCTCGCCACGATGGAGGGCTGCGCTGTGGAGATCGGCAGGCGACTGATGCAGCAGATGATCGACCGCATCACGTCGAAGCCGCTTCAGGAGTGTACGCTGGTCGTCAAGTATGTTCCGGGAGAAAGCGTGGGACCCGCTGCGGCAGGGCCGCACAGATGGACCTGAACTTATAGAGCTGCGGGCTGCAAAGGCGTATGCTCTATAAAAATAAAAGGAGGGAACACTATGAAGAAGGTATTGGCACTGGTACTGGTCCTCATGATGATGCTGGGCTCATTCGCGTTTGCGGAAGAGGGCTATTCCGGCAAGATCACTATCAGCCTCTATTCCGATAAAGGCGTCGAGGCAGCATGGAACGCAGTTGGAGAGGCCTATGAGGCTCTCAATCCGGGTGTTGATGTCGTTGTTGACCTGAAGCCGGAAGACAGCTATGCGGACTGGGTCAAGGCGATGTTCCAGTCCTATGAAGAAACGACGCCCGAAGCGGACCTCGTCTACGGCAACCTTGCCGGTACCGACCGCACGGACAAGACCATCAACTTCCTTGACTATATCGGCGAGGAAAGCCCCTATTCCGACTATGAAGACTGGACCGAGCAGTTCGCGTTCGAAATGCAGAACTACGAGGCCGGCGGCACCGTTTGGGACTGCCTGTCCATCAGCGGCGTGCAGGTCCTCTGGTTCTATAATGTCGACATCTTTGAAAAGGTCGGCGTTGAACCGCCCACGACCTGGGACGAATTCGTAGACGTCTGCGCCAAGATCGCGGAAGCCGGCTATCAGCCTCTCGCCGTTGCCGGTGACTTCCATTCCTTCTGGGCTGAGCAGATGGGCTGGCTGGCACAGGTCTATGCCGATCAGACCACCCGTTCTCAGATCGAGATCGTTCGTGCGCAGGAAGGCGACTACTGCTACGATCCGGACATCGACGGCGCGTTTGTCTATGATCCCACCGATCCGCACAACGACGACGCTGTGAACGTCACCCCCAACGCTGTTCGTTTCTGGAAGGCCTTCGCTCAGGACGGCACCATCCGCGCGGATACCGAAGGCATGAAGACCGTCTGGGCCAACTTCGCGAAGATCTTCCCGCAGTATTCCGGCGGCGAGAACTTCTACGGCACGACTGCAGACGGCGCCAAGACCATGTTCTTCCAGCAGGATGCCGCGATCTACCTGAGCGGTTCCTGGTTCTTCGGCGATTACCTGAACACTATGGCTGACGTCAAGGCCGGCAAGGCTGTTACCATCGGCGTGGACGATGCGGCTGTTGAACTGACCGGTCTGACCGAGTTCGGCCTGGGCACCTTCGCGATGCCCAGCATGGAAGGCGCAGGCATTGAAGCCCCCGCCCGCACCATCGAAGTCGCTACCGGCTTCCTGTCCGCTGTCAAGAAGGATCCTGACCACGACGAAATGGTCGTTGATTTCCTCAAGTTCTACACCTCTTCTCAGGGCTACAGCGTCTTCATGAATGCGCTGATCGACAACGACGGCGTGCCGGATGGCCTGCCGCTGATCAAGGGCATCGAGCTCGAGGGCCAGCTTGCTGAAATGTTTGCCAACATCACCTACATCGGCAACTGCCAGAAGGGCTTCTGCCAGGCGCTTGCCCGCGGCATCGGCGACAATCAGGAAGCGCTGCGTGCCTGGTACACCTACTCCATGGATCTGCTCAACGGCAAGATCACCGTGGACGAATGGGCCGAGCTGCATCAGGCGAACCAGACCAAGTATGCTCCGGAAGCCATGGCAGCCAACAACATCTCCATGGCCGATCTTGAGAACCCGCAGAACGAGCCCGTCGGCAACGAATGACCCATCCCGGTCACCTCTGCAGTCTGATCTGATCAGATGAACACTGGCGGCGGAGCGGTTTACCGCTTCGCCGCCTTTCTCAATGGTACTTGGCCGACGGGCAAAGGAGCTGATATCAATTGGCAGGACTGAAAAGACAGCCCCAAGCGTTTCCGTATGCAGCGAAGAAGGATGTGCCGAAGGGCGGCGTGAAAAAGACCATGGTTGCTCTGTCGGTCGCCTTGCTGCTTCTGCTTGCGGCAGCTGTGGGCATAAACCTGTATGCCGCAGGACAGACCGACATCTTCTGGAAAACGGGCTATGGCGCTGAATTGCAGAACAGCCGCATCCTCGTGGACGAGGAACACGACCTGACCTTCCTCGGGACCTACAACAATTCCGTAATGGCTTTTGACGACGCCGGTCATTCGGTCTGGTCCGCGCAGATCGGCGGCGCGATCGAATCCATGGTCTATGACGATGAAAATGAATGGCTGATCGTCGGCTCGCAGGATAGAAATATCTATGTATATCGGGCAGCCGACGGAGCAAATGTACATACATATGCCTTGAGAGGCCGCGTGTACGATATGGATTACGATCAGGAGGGCGGCAGGCTGCTGGTCTCCTCCGGCGTGAGCA
>JAUMYC010000443.1 GCA_030528845.1 Eubacteriales bacterium | reverse complement strand
ATGTTCTTTGCAACCCAGCGGGCAGCATAGGCGCCGGAGCGATCCACCTTGGTCGCATCCTTGCCGGAAAGCGCGCCGCCGCCGATGTGTGCAACGGGGCCATACTGATCCACCGCCAGCTTGCGGCCGGTGAGACCGGTGTCCGCAGCAGGGCCGCCCAGCACAAAGGCTCCAGAGGGATTGATCAGAATTTGGGCATCGGCCTTCAGAAGTTCATTGGGAATCACCCTGCTCAGCACTTCCTTGTCGATGAAACGCTTGATGCTCTTGCGGTCGATCTCCGCTCCGTGCTGGAGCGAGATAACCAGCGTGGTAATGGCGACGGGCTTATCATTCTCATAGGCAACGGTGACCTGCGCCTTGCCGTCCGCACCCATCCACGGGCATCTGGGCTTGAGCTCGTCCAGCCTCCTGCAGATGCGATGCGCCAGCATCACGGGCAACGGCATGCACTCATGGGTTTCATCCGTAGCGTAGCCCACCATAATGCCCTGGTCGCCTGCGCCGATGCTCTGTTTCTTATCGACAGCCGCCGCGATATCAGGCGACTGCTTATGGATGCGGATCTCCAGCTTAAGTTCACCCTTGGGATCGTCGCTCAGATCGCGCATGCTGTAGCCAATGCGGTTGATGGTTTCTGCAACGATCTCGCCGCAGTCCACCTCTGCCTGGGAAGTAACCTCGCCGCCGATGATCATCTTGCCTTCCGTAGCGAATACCTCAATAGCAACGCGGGCGGCGGGGTCGTGGGCAAGATGTGCATCGAGTATTGCGTCTGCGATCTGATCACAGAGCTTGTCGGGATGACCGGCGCGGACGGATTCCGCTGTAACCAGTCGGAGTTTCTTCTCGCTCATTGTGCTTCTCCTCACTTTAATCGTAATGGACGACCTGCGTCCGGGGACGGCGCGACTTGTCCTTCTTTTCCTGCTTAGGTTTTCTCATTGCATTTCGAAGGGCGAAGTACGCCGTAGGATCAGGGTAGCCTTCAGAATTGCGGTAACGCAGCGGTTCTTCCTCTTCCTTCAGGAACGGGCATTCAGCCGTCTGCCGTTCATCCATGCGCCGGGTACAGGCTGCGTATTTCGCACAGTCCCTGCAAAACTGGTTCTGTCTCATGCGCTCTGCACCGCCTTTCGGGTCAGCTGACGCCATCCGATCAGGAGGCGGGCGAGGACATAGCTTGCGCCTCGCTTGACGCGCTGCCAGAAGTAGACAGGCTCATAGCCGATCGCTTCTTCAGCAGTAAAAACATCGGTGATGTACCAGACGCCCTGGGATTTCCGCAGGAGCAGGTACACACCATCCACGTAGCGCACTTCCTGGCATTCGGTGTCCAACTTCACTCCTGTCGCTTCATGCTCAGCGAGGTAGGTTGCCAGTTCATACCGAAGGATGAAAGCCCGGATGAACCGTGCGCCCAGCTTCCGGTTGAGCTGCGTAAACTGCCGCCAGCCTGTGCGGCTGAAATCCACCTGTACCATGCGGTATGATTTGCGCTCTTTGCTCGAATACATAAAGGTGACCTCCCACTCAATCGTGAT
>JAUMYC010000442.1 GCA_030528845.1 Eubacteriales bacterium | reverse complement strand
TTATGACTTTTCCGGTCAAAATATGACCTGTTTGTAACAATCATGAAGGAGGGCCCGGGTACGAAACCAAACCGTATGATCTGGATGTTTCTGAAGTCAAATTTTCCATTCCTCTTTTTGCCGTCCTCCCCTGTCCGGCAGGACAAGCAGGACGCCGCGTCGAATGAAACAGATAGACCATTTTTTGCGTATTCAAACGGAGGCAATGTCATGAGTCAGTTTCTGGCGCCCATCAATTATGACCGTGCGCGCGATGTGCTGCGCCGCCTGAGCTTTTACGCCGCCTACTCGCCCGAGGGAGCGCAGCAGGCGCTTTGCACCCTCAGGCAGTGCTATCCGACCATTTTTCAGCGCATGGAGGAAAAAGCCTTTACCAACCACGCCATCCTGCTGGAAATGCCCGGCGGCAGCCACGCGCCGCTGGTGTTTGTTTCCCATGTGGACGCCGCTGCCTCGCCGGAGGCTGTGGCCTGCCCGCACGAGCAGCCCATGGGCGTGCCCCTTTCACGGGCGCATCTGGTAACGCTGCTGGAAGCGCTGGAGGCGCTTTTGAACGAGGGATATCTGCCCGGCGGCGACCTGATGCTGTGCCTGAGCTTCGACGGTCTTTCCGGCGGCGCGGGCGCTTCCAGCATCGCCGCGCATCTCAAAGCCCGCAGCATCACGCCCTGTCTGGTGCTGGATCACGGCGGCTATGTAACCATGGACGCCTTCCGCACCTATCTGCCCAAGGATGCGCCCCTCGCGCTGATCGGCATTGCGGAAAAGGGCGAGCTGCACGGCGAGGTTGTGGCGGATGAAGCCGTCAGCGCGCGCCGCGGCTGCGCCCATCTGCAGCCCGTCAACGAGCTCATCAAAGCCGCCCGGCGGCTCACGCGCCACCCGTGGCACGCCTCCCTCTGCCCTTCCAGCGAGCAGATGCTGCGCGCGCTGGGGCAGAAAGCGCCGCTTCTGCAGCGCCTGTTTGTGAGCCATCCGCGCCTCACCTTTCCGCTGATGCGCCTGCGCTGGCGCAACCGCGCCATCCTGCGCCAGTTCTTCTTTTCCGAGCGCACGGTGTACGCGCTGTCCGCCAGCGGCACGCAGGCCAATCCGCCCCGCGAGGCCAGCCTGCGCTTCAGCCAGACGCTCATCCCCGGCGTGAAGAACGCCGAATACCGCCACCACCTGCGCGATGTGACCGGCAACCCCGATCTCAAGCTCCGTTTCACGGTGGATCATGAGGCGGATGTGCGCAGCGAGGCCAGCGGCGAGGCGTGGGACGCGCTCTCCACCGCCATCGAAATCCAGTTTGACCGCGTGGTCATCGTGCCCAGCCTCACCCCCTTCCCCACCGACGCGCGCTTCTATTCCGCGCCCGGCGGACGGGTGTACCGCTTCTCGCCCTTCATGGTGACGGGCGAGGAAGCGCTGGCCGGATTGTGCACCGTGACCGATGGAACGCTGCAAACGGCGGTGCAGTTCTTTAGATCCATGTTGTCGGTGTAGTTTGGACGTTCGCGGCTTTGCCGCGCCCGCCCTCTGCAACTTTCCAGCTTGTGCGCCG
>JAUMYC010000441.1 GCA_030528845.1 Eubacteriales bacterium | reverse complement strand
ACGCAAAGAATATGTTGACATAAAAATGCCCGGTGCGCTATGATGGTAAGCAAACAGGGAAGCACAGCGCTATGAATTGCGCATTTTTCCCGCGGCGCTGCCGAACAACAAAAGGAGAACGCATATGAGCATTATGGACCAAATGATAACGCCCGTGTATCAGGAGCTTTGCGATAAAGGCCGCGATAAGCTGGCGGAAATGTACAGCCGCTGCTTTCGCAGCACATGGGAGACGACCTTGCAGCGGGCGGACGGCACCGTTTTTCTGATCACGGGAGATATTCCGGCGATGTGGCTGCGCGATTCCTCCGCACAGGTGTTCCATTATATCCCGCATGCGGTGCAGATCCCGGAGGTGGGCGAGGCCATCGAGCAGCTGCTCAAGCGCCAGTTCATGTACATCACCATCGATCCTTACGCAAACGCGTTCAATAAAGAAGCGAACGGCAACAAGATCGACCACGACAGGACCAACTGGACCGCGCAGCAGAAAGAATGGATCTGGGAGCGCAAATATGAGATCGATTCGCTGTGCTATCCCATCCGCCTTGCGCATGCGTTCTGGAAAAAGACGGGCAGCAGCGGCTGGTGCGACGAGAATTTCCGCAAGGCCGCTCGGGAGATCGTGAGCCTCTGGGAGACGGAGCAGGATCACTGCGGGCGTTCCGAATATTTCTTCGAGCGCATTGGGAATTGCCCTCCGTCCGACACGCTCATCAACGAAGGAAAGGGCGCGCCGGTCCGTCCTGTCGGCCTGACGTGGAGCGGCTTCCGCCCCAGCGACGACGCCTGCAAATACGGCTATCTCATCCCGGCAAACTTCTTTGCACGGCGTTCGCTGGAGCAGCTGCAGGAGCTGATCTCCGTGCTCGCGCCCGATGCGCAGCTGCTCCGGCGCATTCAAACGCTGCACGACGAGATCGACGAAGGTCTGCGCGCGCATGCGGTCGTCCGTCACGAAGTCTACGGCGACGTATACGCCTACGAGGTGGACGGCTTGGGCAACTATAATCTGATGGACGACGCAAACGTTCCGAGCCTGCTGAGCCTGCCGTATCTGGGCTGCCTGAGCGCGGAGGACCCCGTCTATCAGAACACGCGCAAAATGCTCCTGAGCGAGGCGAACCCCTATTATTACGCGGGAACGGCCGCGAAGGGCATCGGCAGCCCGCATACGCCCAACGGTTTCGTATGGCCGATCTCGCTGTGCATTCAGGGGCTCACTTCGCAGGATGCGCAGGAGATCGTTGAGCTTGCCAATATGCTCGAGAGCATCGACGCGGGCACCTATCTGATGCACGAGGGAGTGAACGTGAACGACCCGAATGACTTCACTCGTCCGTGGTTTGCCTGGGCGAATTCCATTTTCAGCGAATTCATGGAAAAGGCCGTGCGGTATCTTTGATCTTTGCGGAGGATCGCACGCCAAAACAGAATAAGAAGAACCGGGAACAGGCGGCTGTTCCCGATTCCTTTTGTATATATGGCTGCGCAGGCCTCGAAGCTCAGCCGGCTAAAGCGCCGGACTGGATGCGGTCCATTCGGGCGTACAC
>JAUMYC010000440.1:945-1556 GCA_030528845.1 Eubacteriales bacterium | reverse complement strand
ATCACAGCCGGATCAGAATCATGTAAACCGCCGTGCCGCCCGCAATGCTCAGCAGCGTATTGCGCCGCCAAAGATGCAGCGCAACGACGCAGACCGCCGCAGCAACCTGCTTGACCCCGTCCGCAAACGGCCCGAAGGGCACGCCCTTCATGCAGTAGACCACCAGCGCCGCCATGATCGCAGCCGGAAGCGCCTGCCCCAACGATGCAATCACGCGCGGAACGCCGCCCTTTCCGCCGAAGAACATGAACGGCAGCGCACGAAGCGCGAGCGTCACCCCTGCGCAGATCAGCACAATCCAAAGCGCATGTACATTCATGCCGACACCGCCTTCCCGCGCGCAGCGTCCAGCACCAGCAGCGCCGCCGCCGTCAGCGCCAGCGAGGGCGCAAGGAATTGATCCGGCCCGAGCAGCACAAGCCCCAGCAGCGCGCAGACGCCGCCGATGCACAGCGGCAGCCTGTCCGTCCTGCTGAGCGCACGCTCCACACAGATCACGATAAACAGCGCCGTCATGGAATAATCGACGCCCGTCAGATCAAAGGGCAACTGCTGCGCCAGCAGCGCGCCCACCACAGAGCCCGTCACCCAATACAGATGATCGTACAGCG
>JAUMYC010000440.1:0-935 GCA_030528845.1 Eubacteriales bacterium | reverse complement strand
CCGTCGCTCTCCTCGCCGTTCAGGCCGCAGAAGACGGAATACGTCTCGTCCGTCAACGAGAAGATCATATAGGGGCGCAGCGCGCCCATGCGCCTGAATCGCTCAATCCAGCTTACGCCGTAAAAAACATGGCGCGCATTGACCATCAACGCCGTCAGCGCAACGGTCGCCAGACCCGCGCCGCCGGCCATCAACGGCACCATCACAAACTGCAGGCTGCCCGCGTAGACGAGGCCGCTCATCATCAGCGCCCATACCGGGCCGAAGCCCGCCTGCGCCAGCGTCGCGCCAAAGGCCGTGCCCAGAAAGAGATAGCCGCACATGACGGGAATCGTCAGCTTCAGCGCGCGCAGACGTCCATTTATCTTTTCCGCCACGCGTCAATCCTTCGCCCGCTCAAAGCGATACGTCTGTCCGGCGTCCGGATACTTCCGGCGGTCGACCTCCGAAAAGAACATCTCCTTCGGGCGCACCCAAACGTCACACTCGCCATACAGCGCACGGTATACCACGAGCGTCTCCTGCGTCTCCGAGTCCTTGGCAAAACAGAGGATTTCATAACGCTTTCCCTTAAAATGCCGGACGACGTCGCCCGGCTTCATACGAAGTTCGTTTTCCATGGCATTCTCCTGCAATTTCTCAGTTTCTGCCTTCCGCTTCCAGAATGCGCGATAGATTCACCAGCAGGCTGAGCATCGTGCCGAAAAGCGCATCGTCTTCCATGCCCATCAGCTTCTGGATTTTCGTGAGGCGATAGCGCACCGTGTTGGGATGCTGGAACAGCGCCTTGGCCGCCGCCGCAATCTCCATCCCGTTCTCGACATAAACCCGCGCCGTCTGCTCGAGGCTCGTTCTGTTCTGCTGGTCATATTCGCGGATCGCCGCCATCTGACGCAGGCACTGATCGCGAACATGGCCATTCTCGCTCATCGGGA
>JAUMYC010000439.1 GCA_030528845.1 Eubacteriales bacterium | reverse complement strand
CGCCCTGGAACGTCTGCGCGAAGGTGAACAGGATCAGCTGCGGCGCGGCCAGCACGACTGCGATCGAGCCGTAGAGCAGGTATCGCAGGATGAGCAGCTTTTTCTCCCGGTCGTGGATGAGGTCGTAGATCATCATGCCGACGGTGCAAAGGCCGAGGGCGAGGAAGGAATGGGTGTGGATCAGCGGCAGCGCGCCCGCCCACACGCCCAGCAGCGCCGTTGCCCTGACGCTGCCGTATGCGCGGCGCTTTTCAGGCGCGAAGCACGTATACAGCAGGTAAAAGCACGGAATGACCATGCACCAGCCGCCCAGCAGCGTCCGCTGGGGTACCATCAGGTCGGCGATGACGTTGCTCCAGCGCAGGTTGTTCGGCTGGGGCTGGTTGGTGGGCGTCGTGTAGTAGCCGGTGAGGATATTCTCGATGCGCGACCAGAGCGTCAGCGTACCGTCGGGCTCATGACCGCCGGCCTGATCAAAATCATACAGGAAGCCAAGGCCGCCATTGAGGAAAAACAGCAGCACGGCGATCACCGCGGCCTTCTTGCCGGCCGTCATATCGCGGGCGAGGAGCAGCACGCCGAGGTAGCACAGCGCCATCATCAGGCAGGCCGGGATGACCGTCGCCGCCTGCACCGACCATCCCATCAGATAGAAGGTGGAGGACAGGCTGTCTGCCAGGAAGGGATAGGACAGCTGCTCGCCAGGATAGAAGGGATAATCCGGCGGAAAGGCGCTGCCGGCAAGGTTGGTGATGAAGGACAGGTGCATCGGGAGATCGCCGTAGGTGCTCTGACCGCAGTTCCAGCTGCCGTCTGGCCCGATGCGCATGACGTGCGTGTACTGCACATAGCACGAATAAAGAATGAAGGGCACGATCAGGATCGCCGCATGCCGGAGCTGCTTTTTCTCTTCGTCATCCCACGCGCGGGCGCTGCGCCTGTCGCGCAGGAGGTATGCGCCGCCCGTCAAAAGCGCCAGCGGGATGAGCGCCGCCATATGCGCCGTCCATGTGAAATCAAGCAGGAAGGCGCAAAGCGCGGGCAGCCACATCATCAGCAGCAGACCGAGGCTCATGCCCAGCCAGATGCGGTTGAGCGGGCGGTGACCCGGCAGCAGGAAGCGGACGATGGCAGCGCCGCAGAAGAGATAGCAAAGAAGATACACGATGGCGATCACGGAATGCCTCCTCGGGAATATTCATGGGGTGGAATCATCTTATTATACCATCATACCGCGCATTGCGCCACAGTATCATCATATAATGAAGAAAATTGAAAACGGGCGCAGCAGCCCTCTGACTGCCGCGCCCGCATCCCGCACGGATGAGCGGGTTGTCCGGTTACTTCAGGTATTCAAGCAGCAGCTTCACGCCGCCGTTCAGGTCGCGCAGGTCGATCACCTCGCAGGCGGTGTGGATATAGCGGCAGGGCACGGAGACGGTGCACACCGGGATGCCGCCGCGGGCCGTCTGCATGGCGCCGGCGTCGGTGCCGCCAAAGGGCAGCACTTCGCGCTGAACCTTCACGCCGGCCTTTTCGCCGCAGGCGATCAGCTCT
>JAUMYC010000438.1 GCA_030528845.1 Eubacteriales bacterium | reverse complement strand
CTTCTGAGAAGACGGCGTAAGGAGAAACATGGCAAAACGCGATTATTATGAGGTGCTTGGCCTGAACAAGCAGGCGACGGACGACGAGATCAAGCGCGCGTACCGCAAAATGGCCAAGCAGCTGCATCCGGACCTGCATCCGGACGACAAGGAAGCGGAGGCCAAGTTCAAAGAGCTCAACGAGGCCTACGGCGTGCTTTCCGACCCGCAGAAAAAAGCCTCCTACGACCAGTTCGGCTTTGACGGCCCGAACATGGGCGGCGGCGGCGCGGGCGCGGGCGGCTACGGCGGCTTTGGGGGCTTCGGCGGAGGCGGCTTCGGCGGCTTCGACGACATCCTCAATTCCTTCTTCGGCGGCGGCATGGGCGGCCAGCAGCGCTACAACGGCCCGATCGACGGCGACGATCTGCAGATGCAGATCACGATCACCTTTGAAGAGGCGGCCAAGGGCTGCGAAAAGGAGATCAACCTCGTGCGCGACGAGCCCTGCGAGGCCTGCTCCGGCTCCGGCGCAAAGGCCGGCACCAGCCCCACCACCTGCACCACCTGCGGCGGCACCGGTCAGGTGCGCGTGACGCAGAACACGCCCTTCGGGCGCATCCAGAACGTGCGCGCGTGCGACGCCTGCCGCGGCACCGGCAAGATCATCAAGGAACCCTGCCCGCGCTGCAGCGGCAGGGGCAAGCTGCGTACGTCCAAGCGCCGCACCATCAAAGTGCCCGCCGGCATCGACAACGGCCAGATCATCACCATCCGCGGCCAGGGCGAGCTGGGCGAGCGCGGCGGCCAGCCGGGCGATCTGCAGATCTACGTCACCGTACGTCCGCATCGCTTCTTCACCCGCAAGGGCTTCGACCTGCACTGCGAAGTGCCGCTCACCTTCTCGCAGGCCGCACTGGGCGCGGAGATCGACGTGCCCACGCTCGACAAGCCCGTGAAGTACACCGTGCCGGAGGGCACGCAGCCGGGCACGGTCTTCCGCGTGAAGGGGCAGGGCATCCAGAACCTGCGCGGAAACGGCAAGGGCGATATCTTCGTGAAGGTGAACGTCGACGTGCCGCGCAGGCTCAGCGAAAAGCAGAAAGACCTGCTGCGCCAGTTCGACGCGGAGCTCACCGGCAAGGAATACGAGCAGAAGAAATCCTTCTTCGACCGCATGAAGGACGCCTTCAACGGCTGAGGCAAAAAGTACAACAATAAAAAACGGTTTTCGGGAGCATTTCCTTTCCCGAAAACCGTTTTTATTTTGCTTATGGAACGTCGATCCATTGGATCTCCCGGCCCAGCGCGCGCACGAACCGGAAGAAATCCTCCGCGGCGAAGGCGAGGGTGGCATCCGGCGTGCAGGGGTGAAAGGCCAGCACGGGCTCCTCCCGCAGCGAACGCGCCATCGCCAGCCGCACGCGCCGCTCTTTGTCAAAGAGCAGGCCCAGCGGGCTGATCGCCCCGGGCTTGGTGTGCAAAAGCTCCTCCAGCCGCTCGGCGCTTGCAAAGGAGAGCCGCGCCGTGCCCAGCTGGCGAGAGACCTCCGACGTGCGGAAGGCCGCCTGCGCGGGCA
>JAUMYC010000437.1 GCA_030528845.1 Eubacteriales bacterium | reverse complement strand
AAATACCGCCAGCTGACCGGCGAATTGCAGGCGCAAATGGAACAGGCCGCGGAAGATCTTGCTTTCGAAAAGGCCGCCGCGCTGCGCGACCGCATTCGTTCGCTGGCCGTGCTGGGTAAACAGCAGCAGGTCATCGCCGGTGTCTGCGCCGATACAGATGTCTGGGGCGTTCATCCCGGTCAGGTGCGCTGCGGCTGTGCCGTATTGCACATCCAGAACGGCGATTTGCTGGGCCGCGAGGTACAGGTGTTTCCTGCCGCTGCCGATGAGAGCGAAAGCGCCATCCTCAGCGCCGTTTTAAGTCAATACTATCTGGACCGCGGCGTTTTCCCTTCCGAGATTCTGCTGCCCTGCACACTGGAAGATCAGGATGTTTTCTCCGCGCTGTTGAGCGAAAAAGCCGGCCATAAGGTGACGGTTCGCCTGCCTCAGCGCGGCGAAAAAGCCGATCTTTTGAAAATGGCCGTGCGCAACGCCGCCGAAGAGGTGGAGCGCATCACCACCCAGAGCGAGCGCACCGGCAAAACGCTGGAGCAGTTGGGCGATCTGGCCGGTCTGGATCAACCACCGCGCCGCATAGAGGCCTACGATATCTCCCACACCGGCAGTGCCGACATGGTGGCCAGCATGGTGGTTTTCTATGACGGAAAGCCCCTCAAACGGGATTATCGCCGCTTCCAGATCAAAACTTTGACCGCGCCCGATGACTATGCCGCCATGCGCGAAGTGTTGACGCGCCGCTTTCGCCGCTATCTGGATGGGGATGAAAAGTTTGATCAGACGCCGGACCTTCTCCTGATTGACGGCGGCCAAATGCACGCCCGTGTTGCCCAAGAGGCGCTGGGCGCTCTTGGTTTGAACCTGCCCATTTTAGGCATGGTGAAAGATGACCGCCACCGCACCCGCGCCCTGATGACAGCCGAGGGGCAAGAACTGGGCATTCAGCACAGCCCCCATCTGTTTGCTTTCGTCGGCACCGTTCAGGAAGAAGTGCATCGCTTTGCCATCGCCTATCACCATGAAAAGCATACCCACAGTAGCTTCGCTTCCCGTCTCGACGGCATTCCCGGCATCGGGCAGGCGCGAAAAAAAGCGCTGCTGCAGCACTTCAAAACCATCAAAGCCATCACCGCCGCCTCTCTTGACGATTTGTGCGTCGTTCTGCCTAAGACGGCGGCGCAGGCGGTGTATGACCATTTCCACAAGGAGAACACACCATGATCAAGACATATGCCACGCTGGGACCGGCCTGCTGCGAAGTGGATACCCTCACCGCTATGCTGCGGCTGGGCCTGACCGGCTTTCGCCTGAACCTCTCCCACCGCACCCTTTCCGATTGCCGCCGCTGGACCGATGCGCTGCGCGCCGCCGGTGAGGCAGTCGGTGTCCGGCCCGAGCTGATCATTGATATGCGCGGTGCCGAGCTGCGACTGGGGCAGCTGACCCGTCCCATCCGCCTGCAAACGGGCGACCGCCTTCGCTTTGGCAAGATGGGGCTGCCGCTATTGGATCAGGATATTCTGGCCGCCCTGCAGCCGGGACAGACCATGCTGGTGGATGAC
>JAUMYC010000147.1 GCA_030528845.1 Eubacteriales bacterium | reverse complement strand
TACCTAACACCGCGCAGGACGCCTTCTCTGCAAAAGAGACTCCGGTCGCTTCCAAAGCATCCACGAAGACGAGCGTCGTAGAAACAGTCGAGCCGCCGACGAGCGCGCGCAGCACAGCACGGCCCGTGCGCGAGAAGCCCATCGTAGCCGAAGCTCCCCGCCGCAGCGCGCCTGTCCTGCCCGTGCGCGAAGCGCAGGCCGGCCCGGCCGCGCCGGAGGACGAGCCGCCCTTCGACCCGCAGGACGATCTCTTCGACGGGCGCGCGCAGGAGCCCTTCCCGGGCGCGTTTGCCGGCGCGCGCGGCGCGCAGAAGCCCGCCGCCAAGGCGCAGCCCGAGGCGTTTTTCAAGGCGGACGAGGTGGTCTACGAGACCGCCCTGCATATCGCGGACGAAGAAGACGACGAACCCCTCGATGAAGAGGAGGATTTCATCCTGCCCTCGCCCGAGGACTTCGACGCGCCGGAGGAGGCCGAGGAGGAATACATCCCCGGCAGCAGGCTGATCGAAAAGGAGCACGTCTATAAAAACGAGCCCGCTCAGCCGCTCTCTTCCTATTCTGCGGAAAAGGAGATGCGCGCGCCGATCCACACCGACATGCTGCTGCACGAGGAAGAGGAAGCGCAGGACGAGCCGGTCGACATCCCGACCGCCGAGCCCAAGAGCAGCTCGCTCTTCGGCGACCGCCTGCGCCGCGCGAACGCCGCCTACGACGCGCAGAAGGCAGCGCAGAGCGCGCCCGCCGAACAGAGCGCGCCCCGCTCGCCCATGGGCAGCGGCCTTGCCTCCGGCCCGGAAAACGTCCCCTTCTCGCAAAACGAGATCTTCGGCGTGCACAAGAGCGCGGCGCAGGCCGCGCCGGAGCCGCCGCCCTACAACTATCCGCCGGTGGATCTGCTCGCGCAGGCCAAGCCCTCCAAGGCGCGCAATCAGGAAGCGATCGACCTCGAAAAGGGCCGCAGGCTGGTAGAGGTGCTGCTCAGCTTCGGCATCACGACCAAGCTGACGGGCGTCTCGCACGGCCCGACGGTCACGCGCTTTGAGCTCGCGCCCGCGCCGGGCATCAAGGTCAGCCGCATCACCAGCCTTGTGGACGACATCGCGCTCGGCCTCGCCGCCAAGAGCGTGCGCATCGAAGCGCCGATCCCCGGCAAACCGGCCGTCGGCGTGGAAGTGCCCAACGACGAGATCGAGACCGTGCAGCTGCGCGACGTGCTCGAGAGCCCGGAGGCGCAAAAGCACCCCTCGCGCATCGCCGCCGCCATCGGCCGCGACAACGCGGGCCGCAATATCCTGTGCGACCTTGCAAAAATGCCGCACATCCTCATCGCCGGCGCGACGGGCGCAGGCAAATCCGTGTGCATCAACTGCATCATCTGCTCGATCCTCTACCGCGCCACGCCCGAAGAGGTGCGCCTGATCATGATCGACCCGAAGATGGTCGAGCTCTCGGTCTACAACGAGATCCCCCATCTGCTCGTGCCCGTCGTGACCGACCCGAAAAAGGCCGCGGGCGCGCTGGAGTGGGTCGTGAACGAGATGACGCAGCGCTATCGCAAATTCGCCGCCTCCGGCACCAAGGACATCAAGGGCTACAACCTCAAGCGGCCCGAATACGAGCCCGCCATGCCGCAGATCGTGGTCATCATAGACGAGCTGGCCGATCTGATGATGGTCGCGCCGGGCGACGTGGAAGACGCAATCTGCCGCATCGCGCAGCTGGCGCGCGCCGCGGGCATCCATCTCGTCATCGCCACGCAGAGGCCCTCCGTCAACGTCATCACCGGCGTGATCAAGGCCAATATCCCCTCGCGCATCGCCTTTACCGTCGCCTCTCAGGTGGACAGCCGCACGATCCTCGATATCGGCGGCGCGGAAAAGCTGCTCGGCCGGGGCGACATGCTCTACGCGCCCTCCGGCACCAACAAGCCCCAGCGCGTGCAGGGCGCCTGGATCAGTGAAAACGAAGTGCAGGCCGTGGTGCAGTATATCCGCGACCGGCACGAGGCCGACTACAGCGAGGATCTGACCGAACACCTCGAACGCGCGGATATGTCCGACGCGGAAAAGGAAGAGGCCGAGGAGCAGCACGACGACCTGCTGCCGCAGGCGATCGAGTTCGTGGTGGAGGCCGGACAGGCGTCCATCTCCATGCTGCAGCGCAAAATGCGCATCGGCTACGCGCGCGCGGGCAGGCTCATCGACGAAATGGCCCGCAGGGGCTTCATCAGCGAGGCCGACGGCGCAAAGCCGCGCGAAGTGCTCATCACCCGCGAGCAGTTCCGCGCCATGTTCAAGGAGTGACGAGGGGGCGGGGCTCCGCCCCTGCACCCCGCCAAAGGGGCTCCGCCCCTTTGGAAACCCCGCTTAAGGGAATGCTTCCCTTAAGGATCCCTCTGGGCGAGATCTACGCAGTATCGTATCCGCCCGAACATACATCCCGTTACTAATGGAGGTCTTCAATATGCCCAAAACCATCGGTATGGTCTCCCTCGGCTGCGCAAAGAACCGGGTGGATTCCGAAAACATGCTCGGCATCCTGCGCAAGGCAGGCTATAAGCTCACCAACCGGCCGGACAAGGCGGACGTCGTCGTCATCAATACCTGCGGCTTTATCGAATCGGCTAAGGAAGAGGCGATCTCCACCATATTGGAATACGTCGGCATGAAGGCCGACCAGGGCATGCCCCGGCAGGTGCTGGTCACAGGCTGTCTGGTGCAGCGCTACGGCGAGGAGCTCAAAAAGGAGCTGCCGGAGGTGGACGGCTTCATGGGCGTGGCGGAGTATGACCGCCTTCTGGAGACGCTCGGCGAAATGGACGAGGAGAAGCGCCCCCTGCACGCGCAGCAGAAGCTGCATTTCACGGAATTCCCGCGCGTGCTGACGACGCCGCCCTGGACGGCCTATGTCAAGATCTCCGACGGCTGCGACAACAAATGCACCTACTGCGCCATCCCGCTCATCCGCGGGGCGTATCGCTCCCGCAGCTATGAGGCGATCCTGAACGAATGCCGCGCGCTGGCCGCGGGCGGCGTGAAGGAGATCACCCTCATCGCGCAGGATACCTCCCGCTACGGCAACGATTTCCCCGGCGGGAAAACCATGCTTGCACAGCTGCTGCGTGATGTGAACGCCATCGACGGCGTCGAATGGGTGCGCGTTCTGTATTGCTACCCGGACACGGTGGACGAGGAGCTGCTGGACACGATCGCAGAGCTGCCGAAGGTCTGCAATTATCTCGACCTGCCCCTGCAGCATATCAACGCGGACATCCTCCGGCGCATGAACCGGCGCGGTTCGCCCGAGCACATCCGCAAAGTGCTGGAAATGTGCCGCGAGCGCGGCATCACCACCCGCACCACCTTCATCGTCGGCTTCCCCGGCGAGACGGAGGCGCAGTTTGAAGAGCTGCTGGATTTTGTCAAGGAGGCCCGCTTTGCGCGCATGGGCGCGTTCCCCTATTCTCCCGAAGACGGCACCGCCGCGGCAGAAATGGCCGGGCAGCTCGACGAGGAGACCAAGCAGGCGCGCTTTGACCGCATCATGACCGCGCAGCAGGCCATCTCCCGCTCCGTGCAGCGCGAACGGCTGGGCAAGACCTATCAGGTGCTCGTGGAAGGGCGCGACCTGCGCGGGCGCTACACCGGGCGCAGCATGCTCGAGGCCCCGGAGGTGGACGGCGTGATCCGCTTCACGAGCGAGAGCGAGCTGACCGCCGGGAGCTTTGCGGAGGTCTCGATCCTCGCCGCAAAGGCATATGACCTGATCGGGGAGGCGGTACGATGAATCTGCCGAATCGCCTGACGCTCCTGCGCATCGTCCTCGTGCCGGTGATCTGCGCGTGCATGGTTATGCAAAAGGGCTGCATGTGGATCGCAGCCGTGCTCTTTGCCGTCGCCGCCGTCACGGATTTTGCCGACGGCAAGATCGCCCGCTCGCGCAATTTGATCACGGATTTCGGCAAGTTTATGGACCCGATCGCCGACAAGCTGCTGGTCATCTGCCCGATGATCCTGCTGGTGGGGCTGGGCCGCTTTCCCGCGTGGATGTGCGCGCTCGTCGTCGCCCGGGAGCTGGCCGTGAGCGGCTTCCGGCTCGTGGCGGCGCTGGCCGACCGCGTGATCGCCGCGGACAAGCTGGGCAAGTACAAGACGACCTGTCAGATCGTCTGCATCCTGCTGCTGCTGCTGCTGCCGAGCAGGCCGTGGTCGTATCTGGGCGACCTCTTCGCCTGGGCCGCGACGATCCTCACTGTCTGGTCCGGCGCGGAATGCATCTGGAAAAACAGGGATCTGCTGGCGGACATGTAAAAAAACAGACCGAAGTCCTTTTCAAGAAAACTTTCGGAAATATACGCAAAAGAGGCGCAAAACCAATGATCGCAGAGATTCTTTCCATCGGCACGGAGCTGCTCATGGGGCAGATCGCCAACACAGACGCGCAGTATATCTCGCGCAAGCTCTCCGAGCTGGGCGTCACGCTCTACCGGCAGACCACCGTGGGCGACAACCCCGGCCGCGTGCGGGAGGCGCTGGAAGTCGCGCTGAGCCGCAGCGATATTGTGATCACCACGGGCGGGCTCGGCCCGACGGAGGACGACCTGACCAAGGAAATGGTGGCGCAGGCGCTGGGCAGGCGGATGGTGCTCGACGAGGGCGCGAGGGCGCACGTCGTGGGCTGGATGAGCCGCTTTGGCCGGCAGATCACGGAAAACAACATGCGGCAGGCCTATTTCCCCGAGGGCGCGATCATCATGGAAAACCGCTGCGGCACCGCGCCGGGCTGCATCGTGGAGACGGAGGACGGCAAGGCCGTGGCCGTGCTGCCCGGGCCTCCGCGCGAGCTGACGGACATGTTCGAGCATCAGCTCGAGCCCTATCTGCGCAAACGCAGCGCCACGACCATCGCCTCCCGCTTTCTGCATATCTTCGGCGTGGGCGAATCGAAGGTGGAGACGATCCTGAAGGACCTTTTCCACGCAGACAACCCCACCCTCGCGCTCTATTGCGGCGCGGGGCAGGTCTACGCGCGCATCACGGCGCGCGTGCCGGAGGGGGAAGATCCCTCTCCCCTGCTCGCGCCGGTTGAAGAAGAGATCCGCCGCCGTCTGGGCGAGAGCGTATACGGCGAAGGGCTGGGCTGGGATCTGGCGCAGACCGTCGTGCAGATGCTCGCCGAGAGGGGCGAGCGCCTGTGCGTGGCCGAAAGCATGAGCGGCGGCATGCTCTGCAGCCGTGTCGTGGACGCGCCGGGCGCCTCCAAGGTGCTGGACGAGGCTTACGTCTGCTATGCCGACGCGAGCAAGCAGCGTCTGCTGGGCGTGCGCGCGCAGACCATCGCGGCGCACGGCGCCGTGAGCGAGGAATGCGCAAAGGAAATGGCGCTGGGCGCGCTCGAGCGCAGCGGAGCCGACTGGGCTGTGTCCACCACGGGCATCGCCGGGCCGGGCGGCGCGACCGAGACCAAGCCCGTCGGGCTGACCTACGTCGCCGTGGCGCACGCGGGCAAGGCCGAGGCCTTCCGCTTTGAGCTGCGCGGCGACCGCGCATGGGTGCGCACTCTGGCGTGCGAAAACGCGCTCAACTCTCTGCGCCTGTGCATTCTGAAGGCCTGAGACAGCCCTCGGGCGGCAGCTGCAGCGAATTGCACAGCGCCCGGTCCACCTCGAGCATGAGCTCCGGCGGCAGAAGGCCGATCCGCTCGCGCAGCCTGCGCTTGTCAAGGGTGCGCATCTGCTCGGCCAGCACCACGCTGTCTCTGCTCAGGCCGGTCTCCCCCGCCGCCACGCGCACATGCGTGGGCAGGGCGGGCTTTCCCATGGCGCTGGTCAGCGCCAGCACGATCACCGTCGGGCTGTAGCGGTTGCCCATGTCGTTCTGCACCACCAGCACGGGGCGCATGCCGCCCTGTTCCGAGCCGACGACGGGATCGAGCCCGGCCGTATAGATCTCTCCCCTTCGGATCATCGCCTTCACCGCCTGCGCTGCTCGTTTTTGCTCCATCCTATGCAGCAGCGAAAAAACAGGTGCGCGGCAGAAAATAGCATGCAACCAACGGACGCGAACGGGCGTCTCATAAGAAACAAGGAGGGCGCAAATGCTCAGAGAAACGGCAAACGCGAAGATCAACTGGGCGCTGGAGGTGACGGGCCGGCGGGAGGACGGCTATCATCTGCTGGACATGCTGATGCAGCCAGTCTCGCTGTGCGACGAGCTCTTTGCAGAGGAGGCCGACTCTCTCTCTCTGGAGATCGAAGGCTCCCCCCTCTCTCCCGGGCCGGATAACCTCGTCTGCCGGGCAGCGGCTGCCCTGCAGGAGCGCGCCGGCCTGCGCAAAGGCGCGCGGATGCTCCTCAAAAAG
>JAUMYC010000436.1 GCA_030528845.1 Eubacteriales bacterium | reverse complement strand
TCTGCCGGCGGCATTCTTTATATCTCTGTCCATTCATCACAGCTCATCCGCCAGCGGCGCCATCAGCACCACACCCTGCGGCACATGCCCCTCGGAAAGCTCGATGACGCTGAATGGCGGCGCGTCCGCATCGCCCATCTCGGCGAGGAACGCATCGACCTTCGCGATCGGATAGCCCACGCGCTTGGTCTTCACATGCATCGGCACGACGCAGCGCGGCT
The DNA here is from genome assembly GCA_030528845.1 of Eubacteriales bacterium. The sequence goes on along the minus strand of JAUMYC010000436.1, from coordinate 1,344 downwards.
TCGCCGCCAGCGCAATCGCCTTTGCGCCCGCCGCGTCCACAGTATAGGTGCCGCCGCAGGGAATCATCATCACGTCCGCATCCGCGATCGCCTCCAGATCGTCCTCGTCGGGCATGCAGCCCTGATCGCCCAGATGCACGACCGTCAGACCGTCGATGCTGAAGATGCGGATGTAGTTCGCGCCGCGCAGCGCGCCCTTCGCGTCGTCATGGTACGAGGGAATCGCGCGGGCGGTCACGCTGCCCACGGCGGCCATCTCCGGACCGCGCGCGATCACGGGGCTGCCCGCAATCATGCTCTCCTCGCAGTGGTCGTGGTGGCTGTGGCTCATCGTGATGAGATCCGCTTCAAGCGGGATCATCTCAATGCCCACGCTCGCGTCGTACGGATCGGTGATGACCACCGTGCCGTCCTGCGCCGTCATCCTGAAACAGGCGTGTCCGATCCATTCAAGCTTCATACGCAGTCCTCCTTTTCAAGGCGTCCATCAGCGCCGCGCCCGCCTCGTGCATGCCGCTTCTGTCTCCGCTTCGCAGCATCACCGCCGCCTGCGCGCGCAGCGCATCGATTCTGATCTCCCGTCCCGGCATACCCGTCAGGCGCAGGGCGTCCATCGCCAGCCGCCGCCCCGCCGGGGTCATCGGCTGCGCCGGGCAGCGCATCAGCCGCGCGGCAAACGCCGCCTCGGCAAACGATCCGCTCTCCCAGTCAATCGCCGCATCCGACGGCGCCAGCGCGCCGCAAAGCAGCGCGTCCTGCGGCGTAAGATAGAGCAGTCCCTCCGCCTCGCGGCAGAAAAAGCCCGCCTGCTCAAGCGCCGCAGTCACTCGCGCGCGGTCCGCTTCGCTTTTGCAGCGGCGCAGCGCGTCGGTCACCAGCAGCGCGTCGCCCGGCGGCGCAAAGCGCATAAAGCCGCGCCCCCCGCCCGCAAGCATCGCCTCCCGCGCCATCGTGCGCAGGGTTACAGCCGCCACGTGACCTCCAGCAGCGCGCCGGACGTCAGCTCGCCGCCCATGTACACGTCGTAATCCAGCAGCAGCGTGCCGCTGTTTTCCTCCCTCGTCAGCAATACGCGCCGCGTATCCACCGCCACGGGAATCTCGCCGTAAATCGTCACATAGCTCGACGCCGCCTTCTGACCCGGCAGGAACGCAAGCGAGCTGGCCACCATGCCCCTGCGCTGCATGCGCGCGCGGTTCTCCATGGCATTTCTGCCCGGATGCATGGTCAGAATGATGTGCGCCTTCTCCTCATCCTGCACGTCGTCATACTCGAGCACCATCGCGCCGTTTTCCTCGCGGATGATTCCCGAGCGCGCATTCTTGATCTCATGCACGTCGCCGT
>JAUMYC010000435.1 GCA_030528845.1 Eubacteriales bacterium | reverse complement strand
CCGGCGGACATGCCCGACACGGAGCTGCGCCCCGCGGTCAAGCGCGCGATGGCGAGGTCCATCGAGGAAAAGGGCGTAATCGACGTGCAGGACGTCGCCGGCGAGGTCTTCCGCAGCGATCCCGAGCGCGAGGCGATCATCGAGCAGGTCGCCCGCCAGATGGAGGAAGAGGCCGTCGCGCCGGTCATTCCGGTTGAAAACAAGCGCGTGATGACGCAGCTGCAGAAGCTCAAGATCAAGACTGACAACGGCATTTCCATCACGCTGCCGCGCACGCTGGCGGACGATGAAAACAGCTTTGCCGTCGTGCAGAACGACGACGGCACGATCTCCATCGTCATCAGCCGCGTGCAGGAACTGCGCACGGAATAATCCCTTTTTACCGCGCGAAGCGAAGAAGGGAGTCTGAGGGCAAAAGCCCTCAGGCAGGAGTTTGGGGACGGCAATCCCCAACGTTCCCTTTTGTTTCAAGAATCGCACAGCGTCCCTGAGCGAACTGCCGAAGGCAGTCCGGAGCGAAGGGCTGCGCATGCGATTCCGGTTTGGCAGCTTTAAGCAGGATTCAAATAAGCATAGTGATGGGGGACGATTCGCCATCTTCGATGGCTCAGGAACGCGCTCCTATCCGTCATTCTCCCAAACCATCCAAATCTTCAGGAGGTAACAGCCATGGATTTTGCATCATACGGACCGTATATTCTGGAGGAGACCGCCGCGCTGCTGGCCATCGACAGCCCCAGCGGCATGACGCAGCAGGCGGCGCAGCACGTGATCGCCCGCTGTGAGTCGCTCGGCTTTGCGGCGAAGCGCACCCGCAAGGACGGCGTGCTGGTCGATCTGGGCGGCAGGGACAGGGACAACGCCATCCTGCTTGAGGCGCATATGGACACGCTGGGCGGCATGGTCTGCGAGATCAAGAGCAGCGGACGCCTGCGCATCACCAACATCGGCGGTCTGAACGCCAACAACGTGGAAACCGAAAACTGCCGCATCATCACCAAGGGCGGCGCGGTCTACGAGGGCACGGCGCAGCTTTGCAACGCGTCCATCCACGTCAACGGCGATTACAAGGACGAGAAGCGGACGTTTGATTCCATCGAGATCGTGATCGACGAGCCGGTCAAAAGCGCGGAGGACGTCAAAAAACTCGGCGTCCGCGCGGGCGATTACGTCTGCTTCGATCCGCGAACGCGCATCACGAAGAGCGGCTATATCAAGAGCCGGTTCCTCGACGACAAGCTGAGCGTCGGCGTGGTGATGGCGTATGCAAAGTATCTGAAGGACGCCGGTATCACGCCTGAGCGCGCCGTGTACGTCCATGTCACGTCGTTTGAAGAAGTGGGCCATGGCGGCAGCACAAACGTCCCTGAGGGCGTTACAGAGGCCATATCGGTGGATATGGGCTGCGTGGGCGTGAGCCTTGAATGCGACGAGCATATGGTCTCCATCTGCGCCAAGGACAGCGGCGGACCGTACCATTACGACGTCGTACGCGCTCTGATCGCCGCGGCGGAGGAGACGGGCGCGGCGTATGCGGTGGACGTCTATCCGCACTACGGCAGCGAC
>JAUMYC010000434.1 GCA_030528845.1 Eubacteriales bacterium | reverse complement strand
TCGTTGCGCACGGGAAGAATGACTGAAATGAACGGCAGCTGCATGCTTCTTACTCCCAATCTGTCTTATCGTATTGCGTCAGGCAAATCATGACACTGAATCAGTTTATTATACCACAAACGTTTGGGGATGAAAAGGAATAAAGAGAAAAAGCCGTCCGGCACATCTGCCGGGCGGCTTGTCAGCTCATCGCTTCGTATCCTGTTTCGGCTCAACCGCTCATTCCACCCTGTCCGGGCTGAAATACACCTTGTTGCTTTCAAGCGGGACGCCCTTATGCGCAAAGAGCTCCTCGACGGTCACCATCAGGTAGCCCTGACGGTTCAATTCGTCGATCACCCTGCCGGCGTACTGATGGCACAGGGAGTTGATGTCGTGCATCAGCACGATATCCCCGTCGCCGACGTTGAGCAGCACGCGCTTTGTGATCTTGTCCACGTGCTTGTTGCCCGAATCGCCGCTGGCCAGCGACCAGTGGATGATCGGATAGCCGATCTCCTTTTCGACGTAGAAATCGTCGTCGCCGCCCGGGGAGCGCATCATCGTCGGCTCAAGCCCGGTGATCTGCGCCAGCTCCGCGGCAAAGAGTTCCTTCTCGTCCATCGCCTTTTTCCGGCTGAGCTCTTTGGTGTACTTGTGGTTGTAGGTGTGGCTCTGGATGGAATAGCCGCTGTTCTGCTGGCGGGCGAGGATGTCGTGGTTTTTGCTCAGGTTGCGCCCGATGACAAAGAACGTCGCCTGCGCGCCCGAGCGGCGCAGGACGTCGAGCACCTTGCGCGTGGAACCGCGCGCGCCGCCGTCGTCAAAGGTCAGCGCGACCATTTTGTAGCGGCTGTTGTCCGTCTGCGCCTGAAAGCGCGGCGTCATCAGACCGCGGATATCGCCGTAGGGAAGATGCACATGCAGAAGCGTCTGCTGCCCGGGGAAGAGATCCCCCGCATGGAAGGAGAGCGTCAGCCGCGCCGCGCCGAGGGTAAAGGGCGCAGCCTTGATCGCCTCGCCGTCAAGCAGCGCGGCAAGCGCAGCCTCGTCGATTTCCCGTCCGGGGAACGCGGCGCGCAGCTGCTTCTGCGCCTCGCTGCGAAGAAGCGCCCACGCTTCGCTCTTGGCGGGGAAGACGTCCGTGAGCATAACCTGTTCGCCGCTTTCCATATCATACACGCGCGTTTCAAACGCCGTATACAGCTGCTCCCGGTCGTTTGAGACCTCGCAGAGCGCAAGGAAGCTCATGATGCCCGTGCCGCTCCTTGTGATCACCGCGCCGGCGTCCAGATACGCCGCCTCGAGCGGACGCGCCTCGGGCAGGTAAGCCATGCCCTTTTCCGCCATGCCGTCAATCAGCGCGCGCATCTGCGCGTCCACCGGGTCCTGCGCCGTATCGGGATAGGTATGGCGCACAAAGACGTTCTTTTGCGCCTCCGTCTCGATCGTCTCCTGCGTCACGCAGAGCGCCGGCGGCAGGCTGTCATAAAACGCCGTTTCGCCGCCCTCCTGCGCCAAAGCGCCGCAGGCCAGCGCGGCCGCAAGCAGCGCAGCCGTCAGCAGCGTCCAAAGTCTTTTTTTCATA
>JAUMYC010000433.1 GCA_030528845.1 Eubacteriales bacterium | reverse complement strand
GCGCGCCGGGCGGACACCCGGATACCGCTGCCGGCTCCAAGGTCTGCATCATCGTCACCCCGCTGGTGCGCGGCCGCATGGCCACCGTCTGCGAGAACGTCGTGACCGTCACCACCCCGGGCGACTGCGTCGACGTGCTCGTTACCGATTACGGCATCGCGGTCAACCCGCTGCGCCCCGACCTGATCAAGTGCCTCGACGACGCGGGCATCCCGCATGTCACCATCGAGAGCCTCAAGGAAAAGGCGTACTCCATGGTCGGCCGCCCGGATCCGGTGCAGTTCAAGGACAAGGTCGTCGCCGTGCTCGAGGCGCGCGACGGCACCATCCTGGACGTCATCCGCGAGATCAAGCCGTTCTCCTTCGAGGACTGACGCTTCCCCCTGATTCTTCGGAATCTCATGATACACGGAAGGGACGCAGTGCGAAAGCGCTGCGTTCTTTTCGTATGCGGAGATTGCTGCCAAAAAAGAAAAGGAACGGCAGGGCCGTTCCAATCATGCATATGTGCTCACAGCACCCTTCGTCCATCGACGTACTTGGCCGTGATTGTCTCCTTGTTCAGGTAGGCGCAGCGCTCGATGCGCTCGCCGGGGGAGAAGGCGCGCAGGCGGTTATGCGCGCTGTCGTCGATGACGACGGCGTCGAAGCAATAGCCCGGCTCAAACAGGCCGACCTTGCCAAAGAACGCGCCGCCGCCCGCGGTGGCCATGTAGAGCGCCTCGGGCATGGTCAGCGGCTTTTCGCTCTGGTCGACGTAGCGCCAGCGCAGCTTGCTGGCCTGCACGGAGGCGGCCATCACGTCAAACAGATTAAGCGTATGCCCGCCGGCGACGTCGCTGCCAAGGCCGATGGCGTAGCCGCTGCGCAGATAGCGCGCGGCGGGCGCGATGCCGGCGATGACGTTTTCGTTGCTGGTGGGGCAGTGCGCGATGAACACGCCGCCCTCCTTCATCATGCGGTCTTCATCCTCGGGGCAGTAGATGCAGTGCGCCATGATGGTTTTGCATTCTCCGCCGAAAAGGCCGTAACGCGCATAGGTGTCCGCGTAGTTTTTCGCGTCCGGGCACAGCGCCTTGACCCATTCGATTTCGGAAAGATTCTCGGAGAGGTGGCTCTGCATCGGCGCGCTGTACTCGCGGGCGATTTCGCCGATCTTCTCCATGTATGCGTCGGTTACGCTGGGCGTGAAGCGCGGGGTGATGATCGGGAAGACGCGCTCAAACTTCGCCTCTTTGCAAAGCTCCAGCCAGCGGCGGGTTTCGGCCGCGCCGTTTTCCGGCGTTTTTTCGCTGTAGTAATCCGGGCAGTTGCGGTCCATGTTCAGCTTGCCGATGTACGCGCCCAGACCGGCCTTGTCCAGCTGGCGCATGAGCTCCAGCGTTGCATCGGTATGGATGGTGGCGAAGATCGCCGCGCGGGTGGTGGCGGTGTGCAGCAGATCGCGGGTAAAGATCTCGTAGCAGGACTTTGCATGCTCCGGATTGCAGTAGCGTCCCTCTTCCGGATAGGTATAGCTCTGCAGCCATTCCAGCAGCTGCAGATCCATGGCCATGCCCATCATGGGG
>JAUMYC010000146.1:2540-6398 GCA_030528845.1 Eubacteriales bacterium | reverse complement strand
GGGGTCCTTTTTTGCGCTCAGCCGCCGAGCACGGCGGTCTTGTTTGGGCTGGAGCGGCGCTCCATGTTCGGGAAGCGGCGCTCGATGGCGGCGAGGCCGATCTCCACGTCCTCATGCACCTCTGCGGGCGTGAACGCGCCTACCGTGACCATGTCGCACGGGCGCAGAGTGGCAAAGGAGAAGGTGAGCCCCACATAGGGCGAAACGCGCCCCGCCGCCATGGCCTTGATGCTCATGACGGGCTTTTTCGCCTTTTCGATGATGGCGCGCACGCCCTCGATCTCCACCTGCATCAAAAATCCCATGCAGTTGTAGATCTGGATGTAGGTCTGCACGTCGTATTCGTTCGCGTCGGAATAGACGACCAGCTCCGGCATGTGCGCGCTCAGGCCGGGGATCATGCCCGCCTGGCGGATCATATCGAGGTAATCCGGCAGCCGCTCGATCGTCCCCTTGTTTTTGTTGACCAGCTGTTCCGCGCTGGAATGGTGGATCAGGCAGAATTTCGCGCCGTTTTTGGCGGATTCCTCGATCTTCGCGCGGGCTTCGGCACGGCCTGCGGCGCTGTCGTTGACGTTGATGATGGGCGTGTCGATCTTGATGATCTTCTTGCCCGTCGCATCTTCGGCCATTTTTACGCCGTCGAGCAGCACTTCCTGCCCGCCGAACGGGGCCATCATGGCGTCGATATCGTATTCGAGATAGGCCAGCGCCATGTCGCGCACGTTCTGCGCCAGCGAAAAGCGCCTGCGGATCATCTCATCGGCGGAAACGGTGGTGTGGCTGTAGCCGAGCATCCAGTTCGAGCCCATCAGCATGCGCGGCAGGCTCACGCCGGCCACTTCTGTCCTCGGGAAAGACGGCATGAAGATCATCCTTTCTCTATGGGAGTTCACCTCATTTTAACACGAACGCGGGCGGCAGGCAACAAATTCACACAGTTTAGAGGAAGGAGAGCTGCTCGCCCTCGTTTTTGCGCGGAAACTCGTGCAGATAGGCAAAGAGGGCGTCGTTGTCGTGCAAAACGCCGTGCGACTCGCATTCGGCGTGAAAGATCTGCATCAGCCGCTCGTGCTGATCGCTGAGGAGCTCATAGGAAAGGCCATGTTTTCGGGCATATTTTTGCTTCAGGCCGGGAAAATGCCGCTCGAGCGCGGCGTAAAAATACTCCCTGCTGCCCTCGCGCAGAGTGAGCCCGATCCCGAATTGGATCACCCCGCGCACGCCCGCGTGGAAGCAATAGTCCAAAATGCCGCGCAGATTTTCCTCCGTGTCGTTGATCCACGGCAGCAGCGGGCAGAGCCAGACCACCGTGGGAATGTCGTGTTCGCGCAAAATGCAAAGCGTTTCGAACCGCCGCCGCGTCGTGCAGACGTTCGGCTCGATGACGCGGCACAATTCTTCGTCAAAGGTGGTCAGGGTCATCTGCACCACGCATTTGGCGCGCGCGTTGATCGCACGCAGCAGGTCGAGGTCGCGCAGGATGCGGTCGGACTTGGTCTGGATGGCCAGCCCGAAGCCATGGCGCTCGATGACCTCGAGGCAGCGCCGCGTGAGCAAAAGCTCCTCCTCGCAGGGCAGGTAGGGGTCGCACATGGCGCCGGTGCCGATCATGCAGCGGCTGCGCCTGCGCAAAAGCGCCTCTTCCAGCAGCTGCGGCGCGTTGCGCTTGACTTCGACGTCCTCGAACGCATGTGTGAATTGATAGCAGGCGGAGCGGCTGTCGCAATAGATGCAGCCGTGCGTGCAGCCGCGGTAGAGGTTCATGCCGTTCTGCGCGGAAAGGATACCCTTCGCGTCGACAAAATGCATGGCGCTCACCTCCGCATACGCATCGTTATGCGCATATGATAACACGCATCGCGATGCGTGTCAATGCGGCGGGGCAAAAGAAAACGCCCCGCGCGCGGAACGGCGCAGGGCGCTTTGGGAAAAACTCAGTGGATGTCGTCGAGCATGCTCACGCGGCGCTGATGGCGGCTGCCCTCGAATTCGGTCTCGAGGAAGAGCTTGACGAGGCGCTTGGCGGTGTCGATGGTGACGACCTTCATGCCCATGGAGAGCACGTTGGAATTATTGTGGCGGCGGGTATATTCGGCGGTGTACTCGTCGGAGCAGCACACGGCGCGGATGCCCGGCACGCGGTTGGCGGCGAGGGAGATGCCCGCGCCCGTTCCGCACAGGGTGACGCCCAGCTGGCAGTCGCCGCTTGCGACCGCGCGGCCGACCTTTTCGCCATAGATCGGATAATCGACGCTTTCGGTGGTGTTGCAGCCCACGTCCACCACTTCGTGGCCCAGTTCTTTGATATATTCGACGAGCGGTACCTTGAGGACATAACCGAGATGATCACAGCCGATCGCTACGCGCATGGGAAAATACCTCCAAACGTAATGTATCCATATCGTAACGCTTCTGCGGGCCTGTGTCGAGCAAGGCTGATGGAAATCAACGTAAAGAAAGAGGCCTCTTCGTGAAAAAAGGCCTCAAAGCGTTATTTATGCTCGATCCAGCCCTCGTGGCAGAGCAGCTCGGCGGTCAGAACAGCGCCGCCGGCAGCGCCGCGCAGGGTGTTGTGGGAAAGGCAGGCGAAGCGATAGTCGAAGAGCGGGTCTTCGCGCAGACGGCCGATGCACACGCCCATGCCGTGTTCGATATCGCGGTCCAGACGGCTCTGCGGGCGGTCAGGCTCCTCGAAATAGGTGAGGAACCGGCCGGGAGCGCTCGGCAGGCCGTACTGCTGCGGCAGGCCCTTGAACGCGGCCCAGCGGGCCTTCATCTCGTCCATGGAGGGCTTTTTCGCAAACTGCACGGAGACGGCGGCCATATGTCCGTCGGCCACGGCCACGCGATAGCACTGCGCGGAGATAACGGGGCTCTTGGCGGGCTCGATGCCGCCCTCGGTCAGCGCGCCCCAGATCTTGAGCGGTTCGATCTCGCTCTTGAGCTCCTCGCCGCCGATGTAGGGGATCACATTGTCGACCATTTCCGGCCAGCGTTCAAAGGTCTTGCCCGCGCCGGAGATGGCCTGATAGGTGCACACGGAGATCTTTTCGATGCCGAAATCGCGCAGGGGAGTGAGCGCGGGGACATAGCTCTGGATGGAGCAGTTGGGCTTGGCGGTCACAAAACCGCGCGCAGTGCCCAGGCGCTTCCTCTGCAGCGGGATGACGGCCATGTGCTCCGCATTGCATTCGGGGATCATCATCGGCACGTCGATCTGATAGCGGTTGGCGCTGTTGTTGGAGACGACGGGCGTCTCGGCCTTGGCGTAGGCCTCTTCAAGGGCGCGGATCTGATCCTTGGGCATATCCACGGCGCAGAAGACGAAATCCACCTTGGCCGTCACGGCTTCGACGTTGGAAGCGTCCACGAGGAGCATGTCCGCGAATTTCTGCTGCATGGGCTCGGCCATGGCCCAGCGGCCTGCGACGGCCTCGGCATAGCTCTTGCCTGCGGAGCGCGGGCTCGCCGCGAGCGTGACCACCTCGAACCACGGGTGCTCTGCGAGCAGAGTGAGAAAGCGCTGGCCGACCATGCCTGTCGCGCCGACGACGCCGACTTTGTATTTTTGCATGTTTATTCCTCCAAGATCCTGCATTTACAGCGATTTATTGCGTTACTGCCTGAAAAAACGATATCATGAACCGGGGTTCGTGTCAAGAAAACATGTGGTAAAGAGGCTGTGCAAGCCTATGCGGCGCGCGCTGCGGGCAGAAGCGGCGCGGGCTTCTTCATGCAAAGAATACAAAAGAGGCATTGAACGGGCGAAATAAATAGGATACAATAGAGCGGCAAAAAGGAAAAGCAGGACTTTGGACAAAGGAGATTTTTCATATGATGAAGAGGATCATCGCG
>JAUMYC010000146.1:0-2530 GCA_030528845.1 Eubacteriales bacterium | reverse complement strand
GCCGTCACCTGCACGGTCATCAGGCTTTCCGCGAAGCCCGGCGCGCGGGCGCAGCAGGAGCCGCTGAGCATCGTGACGACGATTTTTCCGGAATATGACTTTGCGCGGGCCGTGGCGGGCGATCTGGCGCAGATCACTATGCTGATCAAGCCCGGCGCGGAGAGCCATTCCTACGAGCCGACGCCCATGGATATCCTCGCCATCCAGAAATGCGATGTGTTCATCTGCGTGGGCGGCGAGAACGACGCCTGGGCGCAGAGGATCCTCTCCGGGCTGGACACGACGAACATGCGGATCATCCGGCTGATGGACATCGTGGAGCCCGAGGAGGCGGAGGAGCACCATCATCACGACCACGACCACCACGACGAGCACGCGCATGAATACGACGAGCACGTCTGGACCTCGCCCGTCAACGCCATGGCCATCGTTTCCGCCATCGCGCAGGAACTTTCGCAGGCGGACCCGGCCAACGCCGCGTCTTATGAGGCCAACGCGCAGGCCTACAACGAGCAGATCCGGCTTGTGCACGAGCAGATCGAGGAGATCGTCTCCCGCGCCGTGCGCACGAAGCTCGTCTTTGGCGACCGCTTCCCCTTCCTGTATTTTGCGCGCGAATATGACTTGGACTGGATCTCGGCCTTCCCCGGCTGTTCCACCGACAGCGAGGCGAGCGCCGCGACCGTCGCCGCGATGATCGACATGGTGCGCGAGGAGGAGCTGCCGGTCGTGTGCCATATGGAGCTTTCTTCCCATCGCATCGCCGATACCATCTGCGCGGAGACGGGCGCAAAATGCATGCAGCTGCACAGCTGCCATAACGTGACCCGCGAGGAATTTGAGGCGGGCGAGACCTATGTTTCTCTGATGCAGAAGAATTGCGAAACGCTGGAGGAGGCTCTTTGCAAATGAGCGCGTTGATCGAAGTGCAGGGCCTGTGCGCCTCCTATGAGGGGCGCAGGGTGCTCGAAGACGTGAGCTTTACCGTGGAGGAAGGGCAGTGGCTGTGCATCGTGGGCGAAAACGGCTGCGGCAAGAGCACGCTGATCCGCTGTTTGCTCGGCGTGGTGCAGCCCACCGCCGGGCGCATCCTCTACGGCGAGGGCATCGCGCCCGCGTCCATCGGCTATCTGCCGCAGCAGTCCGACTTCCGGCCGGATTTTCCCGCCACCGTGCGCGAGATCGTGCGCGGCGGGCTGATGAGCCGCAAGCGCATGTTCGTCTTCCTCAGCCGTGCGGAAAAGCGCCGCGCGGACGAGGCCATGGAGGCGCTGGATATCATGGACCTTGCCGAGCGCAAGTTTGCCGACCTTTCGGGCGGACAGAAGCAGCGCGTGCTGCTGGCGCGCTCTCTGTGCACGGCGAACGGCCTGCTGGTGCTCGACGAGCCCGCGACGGGGCTGGATGCAGCCGCGGCGAGCGAGCTCTTCCGCACCGTGCGGCACATCCATTCGCTCGGCACGACCGTCGTTCTCTCTGCAAACGACGCGCAGACCGCGCTGCAATATGCCACGCATATGATGCAGCTGCACGGGCGCGTGCTCTTTAACGGAACGGCGCAGCAATATCTGCGCGCAAACATCGCTGCGGGATAAAGAAAACGCCCCGCAAACGGCGTTTGCAGGGCGGATCGTACCGCAGAGGACGCTGCTCAGCGGGGCTTGCGCTCCGAGCCGAGGAAGATCGTCTCCTTCGCGGCGAGGACGCGCTTGAGCTCCATGCGGATCAGCGCGGGGAAGAGGTTGGTCTTTTCGATGGTCTCCAGCGGCACCCATTCCATGCCGATCTGGTAGCTGTCGCGCTCGGTGGGTTTCTGCACCGGCACGTCTTCCGGTTTACAATGGAAGATAAAGTACATTTTGTGGTTTGCGCCGTCTTCCCGGCCCGAGGCGATGCGCTCAAAGATCGCCGCAAGCCGCACGGGGCGCACGCTCACGCCGGTCTCCTCGAGAAGCTCGCGCTTCACGGCCTCTTCCAGAGTCTCGCCGGGGTTCTGCCCGCCGCCGGGCAGCGCGTAATATTCACCAAGTCGGGAACAGCATTTGTTCAGGAGAACCTTTCCATCTTCGGAGACGACAAGCGCCTTTGCGGAATTGCGAATGTACACCAGGCTCTCGCCCCTTTCGGTTTGTGCAGTACCAAAGATTATACCGCAGTTTGCGCCATTTTGCAACCGGCGAACGAAAGTTCGTCTGCCGCGGACGAAATTGGCAGGAGGAAGATCGGATGAGCAGGGGAAAATGGAAACTGATCTTGCTGTTGATCGCAGCGTATTTTGCATATAAGCACTTTTCCGCGCCGGATCCGGCCGTGGTGCAGGACGCGTCGAAGCTGGTCGTCGGCCAATGGGGCACGAGGGACGAGCAGTATGCCGACGTCACGCTGGAGATCGACGAGGGCTCGCTGCGCGTGCTCTCCGGCGGCGAGGTGCTTTGCGACGAGCCGTATCTCTTTGACGAGCGCACGCTGCTGCTCACCAGCGCGTATCGCCAGTCCTTCGGCGAGTTCGTGCTCTTTGAATATCGCTCGG
>JAUMYC010000432.1 GCA_030528845.1 Eubacteriales bacterium | reverse complement strand
CGTGTCCTTGCGCATCTTGAAAGCATGGTGGACGAGGTTGAAAACGACATGCGCTACAACCATGAGCGCTGGTCGCTGAGCTACGAATCCTGGGATGAGCATGTGCAATTCCTGCGCGATTTCGTCACAAGCAAGGACGGCGGCCGCGTGCGGGTTATGATTGAAAGCGCGAAGCGCGCCTTCCGCATGAGCGACGCGGAGACGGCGCATTACTTTGGCCGCCTCATGCCGTAAAATAACAGAGCAGCGGATCCGGCGGACGGGTCCGCTGCTTTTTTTGACAGATGCACTGCGATCCTGATCGCAGGCCGGTTTCCTGCTTCTGCGGGCAGCGCCGGACGGAGAAAGCGGGATCAGCTTTCTTTGCGGCTCTGCAGGCGCACCCTGGCAAAGCCGATCGCGTATTCGATGGCGTTGATCAGGCTCTCCTCGGTTGCTGTGCCCAGACCGGCCTGATCAAAGGCCGTTCCGTGGTCGACAGAGGTGCGGATGATGGGCAGGCCGAGCGTGATATTGACGCCGGCAACGCTCTTCCATTTTCCGCTGGCGGGATCCATTTCAAACCCGAGCAACTTGAGGGGAATGTGTCCTTGATCATGATACTGCGCCACGACGACGTCGTACAGCCCGCCGCGCGCCTTGGAGAAGATTGTATCCGCCGGAAGCGGGCCTTCGGCAAGGATGCCTATGGCCTGCGCGTCTTCAACGGCGGGGCAGATGGCCTCGATTTCCTCGCGGCCGAAGAGGCCGTTTTCGCCGGCGTGCGGATTGAGCCCGGCCACGGCGATGCGCGGGCGGTCGATGCCCATGCTGCGGCAGGTGTCGTGCGCCAGGCGTATAACCTCCAGTTCGCGTTCGCGTGTGCAGCGGTCGCAGGCCTCGCGCAGCGATATGTGCGTGGATACATGCACCACGCGCAGACTGCCGTGCGCCAGCAGCATGCTGTAGCGCTGAGTGCTGGTCAGCGCGGCATAGATTTCGGTGTGTCCGCTGAAGAGATAGCCTGCGGTGTGCAGCGCCTCTTTGTTCAGCGGCGCGGTGACGGTGGCGTCTGCCTCGTTATTCATGGCCAGACGGATGGCCTCCTCAACGGCCAGATAGGCGGCGCGCCCGCTCTGTGCGCTGACGACGCCGAAGCGGTGCGCAGACAGATCAACGGACTGCTGATCCAGCACGTCGATGCTGCCGAAGGAGAATGCGGCTTCCTGCACGCAGGAGACGGCGCGTACGCGCAGGGGAGAGGAGAGAAGCGCGGCGGCGTGCGCGATCATGGTCGCGCTGCCCACCACCAGCGGCCTGCAGGAGGCATAGATGCGCTCGTGGCCAAGCGCCTTGACGATGATCTCCGGGCCGATGCCGCTGGGGTCGCCCATGGTAATGGCAATGATGGGTTTCAGCATGTGAATCCGCCTTTCGTTCGCAGGATCAGTTGGATGAGGGTATCTTCTTTGCCGAATCCGCCAGCCTTGGAGAGCAGCGGAAACGGCAGGTTGTCCATGGCAAGCAATGCCGTGCCGGGAAGCGGCTGACCAATCGGGATGATCGTGCGCACGCCTGCTTCCTGCTTACAGTC
>JAUMYC010000012.1 GCA_030528845.1 Eubacteriales bacterium | reverse complement strand
TGTGATATAATATATTGTTGCGAAAGCCGCACGGCGCCTGCGCGGCGCGAAGCGGCCCGGCTCCCGGCGAGGGAACGACGACAGAAGGAGTGAATTTGGCAATGAAAAGACTGATCGCATGTCTGATGACGCTGACCCTTCTTTTTTCCTGTGTCCCGGGGTTTGCCGCATGGCGGGAAAACTTAGACGATTATCTGGGCAAGGTAACGTATAAGATCGATGAAGAGAAGTATATGGGCGATATGGAGCTGGACGATGTGGAACTATTCTGGTTTCATAAAGAGATCGGCGCCCGCGCCTTTGCAAACAGCTCTCTTTCCTCCATCAGGCTTCCGGAAGCCCTCTCGATCATCGGCGATGGCGCCTTTTACGGCTGCAAAAACCTTCACGAGATCCTGATCTTCCCCGGCGTAAGGCGGATCGGCGCGAACGCCTTCACGGGCTGCGCGCCGGATTTTGTGCTGCACTGCTTTGCGGGCAGCTATGCCGAAAGTTACGCCAAGTCGAACGGCATCGCCTATAAGGCGTATGAGTTCGGCGCAGATCTGCGTCTGGACAACGAGTTCGAGATCTTCGCAAGTCTGAATTGTTATCCCGAGGTGCTCGAGATCCCGGAGCAGATCTGCTCTATCCCCGTGACGTCCGTAAAGGGAGACGCATTTGAGATGCAGCCCTCCCTGCGCAGGGTCCATTTCCCCGGCAGCATCAAAAAGCTCAGTCAGGGAGCGTTCAAAGGCTGCATGAGTTTGGAGGAATGCACGATCGGCGAGGGCGTGAGGGAGATCGAAGAATTCTCTTTCACGTATTGTCACAGCTTGAAAAAGATCGACCTGCCCTCCACGCTCAAGAGGCTCGGCTGGTATTCCTTCCGCGGCTGCACTGCGCTGGAATCCATCGTGATCCCGGAGGGCGTAGAGAAGATCGAACGGCTCACCTTCAGCAGCTGCTCGGCGCTCCGTTCCGTCAGCCTGCCCTCGTCGATCGTGGAGATCGACGATGCAGCCTTCAGCGAGTGCATCGGCCTGAAAGAGTTTGTCGTGCCGGAGAACGTGCGCACGCTCGGCAGGAGCGCCTTCTGGGGCTGCTCCTCTCTGGAACGGATCGTCCTTCCGGAGAACATCCGGCTGCTGGACGACGACGTTTTTGCAAAATGCAGCGCACTTCGATATGTCCGGCTGCCGGAACGGCTCATGATAATCGATGATCGGGCGTTTGAGGAATGCGCGAGCCTGGAGAGCATCGTCCTGCCCGGCGGCGTGTTCAAGATCGGCCGTCAGGCCTTCCACGACTGCTCTTCCCTGCGCTCTGTCACCATTCCCGAGTCTGTATACTCGATCTCTGACAACGCCTTTGAAGGCTGCCCGAAGGATCTGGTGATCTACGGCGCGGAGGGCTCTTATGCCCAGAGATACGCGCAGGAGCAGGGCATCGCGTTCAAGGCGGTCGAGCTGAGCGCGTAGGAGAAGTAAAACCTCCGTGCGGAGGCTTCCAAAACCGTGCAAAACGGTAAAATACGTTACGCAAAGGATAAAATTTTCTTCCATATCCGCGCAAATCGGCGCTTCCTCTCGACAAAGGCCTCGTTTTGCTCTATAATAGATGACGGTTTTTTCAAACGCTACTAATTGGGGGAGAGTTCCATGAGAACAGTTGGCACTGTCGTGCGCGGCATCCGCGCGCCGATCTTCAAACAGGGTGACGATCTGGCCTCGCTTACGCTGGAATGCATTCTCAATGCTTCCAAAGAGGAAGGCTTTGCTTTCCGCGACGGCGATGTGCTGGCGATCACGGAATCCACTCTTGCGCGCACGCAGGGCAATTATGCCACTGTCGAGCAGATCGCAAAGGACGTCCGCGCCAAGATCCCCGGCGGCGTGGCGGGCATCGTGCTCCCCATCCTCAGCCGCAATCGCTTCTCCCTTCTGCTCAAGGGCATCAGCATGGGTCTGGACAAGCTCTACATTCAGCTGGCCTATCCCTCCGACGAGGTGGGCAACCATCTGATCTCCATGGACGATCTGGACGAAAAGGGCATCAACCCCTTCACCGACGTCCTCTCCGAGCAGCGCTACCGCGAGCTCTTTGGCGAGGAAGTGCTCCATCCCTTCACGGGCATGGATTACGTGCGCCTGTATAAGGAGATCGCGCCGAACAGCGAGATCTTCCTGGCCAACGACGTGCGCGAGATGCTCAATTACACCAAGCATGTCATCTGCTGCGATATCCACACCCGCGCCCGCTCCGTGCGCCTGCTCAAAAACGCCGGCGCCGAAACGGCCATCACCATGGCGGACATCCTCAACAAGAGCGTGGACGGCAGCGGCTACAACCCCGAATACGGCCTCTACGGCTCCAACCTCTCCGACGAGACCACCGTCAAGCTCTTCCCGCGCGACTGCGAGGAGTTTGTCACCCGCCTGCAGGCCAAGCTCATCGCTGCCACGGGCAAGCGCATCGAAGTCATGGTCTATGGCGACGGCGCGTTTAAGGATCCCGTCGGCAAGATCTGGGAGCTGGCCGATCCGGTCGTCGCCCCGGGCTACACCGCAGGCCTCGCCGGCACGCCCAACGAGCTCAAGCTCAAGTATCTGGCCGACACCAGCTTCAAGGGCATGACCGAAGAGGAAGCCGCCGAACACGCCCGCGAGGCGATCCGCGCCAAGGATGCGGACCTGCAGGGCAAGATGGCCTCTCAGGGCACGACCCCGCGCCGCCTGACGGACCTCATCGGCTCGCTGTGCGACCTGACCTCCGGCTCCGGCGACAAGGGCACGCCCATCGTCTTCATTCAGGGCTACTTCGACAACTACGCAGACGAATATTGATCGAACATGGAAAGAGAGGCCCCCGCAAAGGCCTCTCTTTTGTATTTTGGAGGGAGATAAATGCGCTATTGCTACATGGCTTCGCCCGTGGGCAGGCTGCTGCTTTTCGAGCGGGACGGCGCGATCGAACGGGTCGAGTTTGACCGCGACCCGCCGCAGGGAGCGATAGAGGAGGAAAGCGCGCTGCTGAGCGCATGCCAAGGGCAGCTGCGAGAGTATTTTGCGGGGGAACGCAGGCGGTTTGAGCTGCTCCTGCGCCCGCTGGGCACGCCCTTTCAGCGCGCCTGCTGGCAGGCTCTGCAGCAGATCCCCTATGGCCGGACGTGCTCCTATGCCGATATCGCGCGCAGCATCGGCAGGCCGAAGGCGTGCCGCGCCGTCGGCGGAGCGAACCATGTCAACCCCATCTCCATCATTATCCCGTGCCATAGGGTCATCGGCGCGTCCGGCGCGCTCGTGGGCTATGGCGGCGGGCTGCCGATCAAGGAATATCTGCTCTGCCTCGAGCGAGAAAACATATAAACACAAAAAAAGCGCCTCTTTTCCGCAAATAGGGAAAAAAAGGCGCTTTTTTTTGCCATGGCGTCAATAGGGCGTCTGCCAGAGCTTGATCACATGCCCGTCGCAGCTGCCTTCCACGAGCCCGAGCCGCGTGAGAAAGACCTGCGCGCCGAGCTCTTCGAGCATGGAAACGACTTCTTCGTGCTCCGGCTCTTCCTCGTGGCTCGTGATCACGGCCAGTTCGGGCCGAAGCGCCTCGAAAAAGTCGAGGCTGTTGTCCTCGATGCGCCCGTGGTGGGGGACTTTGAGCAAAGTGCAGGGAGAGAGCCCGCTCCGGAGCAGCTCGCGGATGCGATCCTTTTCCGCGTCACCTGCCAGCAGGAGAGAGCATTCGCCGTACTCCGCGCGCACGACCAGCGAGCGGTCGTTCTCCTGCTCGTGCAGGGTCTTCGGAGCGTCGATGTGCAGCGTCAGCCCGCCGAAGGAGAGAGTGCGATCTTCGCGCAGGCGTTCGATGGCAACGCCGCTCTTTTCCGCCTCTTCGACAAACTGTTCGTACTGCTTGGCGTCGCTTTCGTAATCCGGACCGATGAGCAGGCCGATATCGATCTGCTCGAGCACGGCGTCCGCGCCGCCGACGTGATCCTTGTCGTAATGGGTGACGAGCAGCAAATCGAGCGATGTGATGTTCTTTTTTTGCAGATAATCCACGATCTCCTGCCCGGTCTTGTTCAGCCCCGTGTCCACGAGCACGGCAAAATCCTCTCCGTAGAGCAGGATCGCATCCTCGGCTTTGTCGCCGAGGAAAGCGATGTGCATTTCGCCCGTGGGCTTTTCGATGAGCGTTGCCGTGGAACAGCCCTGCAGCGGCGCGCACAGCCCGAGGCCGAGCAGAGCTGCCAGTATTCTTTTTAACATATGAAGGTTCCTCCTTTTCCGCGCCTGCCGGCGCGGGCTGCTTCTATTGTAAGATATTTCGGCATGTTCTGTAAACAGGGTTTGTATTATTAGCCGACTTATGATATAATGGAATGCGTGTACTTGATCTGAAATCACGATGAAAGGAGAGAGAAGGATCTCAAACGATCCGCTAAGTATGCAAGGCTCCGGAAAACCTGAACTCCGGGGAGCGGGCGACAAAAAAACAAAAGCAAAAAAAGACATCGCGCTGTATCAGCTTCCCGACGGCAAGCCCGAGGACATGGGCAAACCGGTAGACAAAAAGACTCTTCCCAAGGGGATCACCTCTAAAATGCTCTACGGCGACGTGATCAACATCGCGTGGCCCTCTTTTATCGAATTGATGCTCACCCAGCTGACGAGCATGGCCGACCAGATCATGGTCGGCAGCCTCGGCTCCTGGGCCACCACGGCGGTCGGCTTGTCCACGCAGCCGAAGTTCCTCATGTCCACGCTCTTCCTCTCGCTCAACACGGGCGCCATGGCCATGGTCGCCCGCAACAAGGGCGCGGGGCGGCAGGACAAGGCCAACCTCATCCTGCGCCAGGCGCTGATGCTCAACATCATCTTCGCGCTGGCCTTCTCGCTCGTCGGCTTTTTCAGCGCCGAATGGCTCGTCCGCTTCATGAGCGGCGGCGACGCCATCTCCGAACAGGCGATCATGGGCGGTGTGAACTACCTCAAGATCCAGTTCGTCGGCCTGTTCTCCATGGCGATCACCTCCACGATCACCTCCAGCCTGCGCGGCGCGGGTGATTCGAGAACGGCAATGATCTACAACACGACGGCAAACGTCGTGAACGTCGTGTTCAACTATCTGCTGATCTACGGCAAGTTCGGCCTGCCCAGAATGGAAGTCGCGGGCGCGTCCCTTGCCACGGTCATCGGTCAGTTCGCCGCCATGTTCATGGCCATCATCGCCGTCTCCCGCAAGGAGCGCTATCTGCGCATCTCCTTCCCGAAGGGCTGGTACAAGCCGGACAAGGACGCCATTCTCGACATGGCAAAGATCGGCTTCCCCTCCATGCTCGAGCAGCTCGCCATGCGCGTAGGCGTGGTCATCTATGCCCGCCTCGTCGCAGGCCTTGGAGATCAGCTCTATGCCACGCATACGATCTGCATGAACATTCAGGCGCTCACCTTCATGAACGGCCAGGCCTTCGCTGTCTCGGCCACGTCTCTTGTGGGCCAGAGCCTTGGCAAGATGCGCAGCGACATGGCCGAGCGCTATGCAAGCGTCACACGGCGCGTGGGCCAGATGTGCGCGCTCGCCATTGCCATCGTCGTATTCTTCTTCGGGCGCAATATCATCCTGCTCTATAACAACACCGAGCCGGAGATCGCCCGCGTCGGCTCCACCATCCTCAAGATGGTCGCGCTCATTCAGCCGCTGCAGGCCTCGCAGTTCATCCTCTCCGGCGCGCTGCGCGGCGCAGGCGACACCAAGTTCACCGCCTTTGTCATCATGATCACCGTCATGATCGTGCGTCCGCTGGTGGCCTATGTCACCATCACCATGCTCGGCTGGAGCCTGTATGGCGCGTGGGTCGCGCTGATCACCGATCAGCTGCTGCGCACCTTCCTGATCTTCCTGCGCTTCAACAGCGGCAAATGGAAGACGGCCGTGCGCTCCCGCACCGCTAGGCCGGCCTGATCCCCGCATCGGACTACAACAAAAACAGCTCTCCGCCTTTTCGCGGAGAGCTGTTTTTCTGTCGTTTTTTGCTCAGGGGTTCAGCTTTTTGTCGATCGCCTCGGCCGCGCGCTTGCCCGCGCCCATGGCGAGGATCACCGTCGCAGCGCCGGTCACGGCGTCACCGCCTGCATAGACGTTTTCCAGACTCGTCGCGCCGGTCTGCTCGTCGGCCACGATGCCGCCCCATTTCTGGGTCTCCAGACCGGGCGTCGTCGCGCGCAGCAGCGGGTTCGGGCTGTTGCCGATGGCGACGATCACCGTATCGACATCCAGCGTGAATTCGCTGCCCTCTTGCACAACGGGGCGGCGGCGGCCGGAGGCGTCCGGCTCGCCCAGAGCCATCTTCACGCATTCCATGCCGCATACAGATCCGTTTTCGTCGCCGAGGACGCGCGTCGGGTTGTTCAGCAGGAGGAACTCGATGCCCTCTTCCTTTGCGTGATGGATCTCCTCGCGACGGGCGGGCATTTCCTCCTCGCCGCGGCGATAGACGATGTAGACATGCTCCGCGCCCAGACGCTTTGCGCAGCGGGCGGCGTCCATTGCCACGTTGCCGCCGCCGATGACCGCGGCGCTCTTGCCCACGCGCACAGGCGTGTCCGCCTCGGGGAAGCGATAGGCCTTCATCAGGTTCACGCGCGTGAGGAATTCGTTGGCCGAGTACACACCGTTCAGGTTTTCGCCCGGGATGCCCTGAAAGCGCGGCAGGCCCGCGCCTGAGCCGATGAACGCGGCGTCAAAGCCTTCCTCGTGCAGCAGCTCTTCCAGAGAGATCGTCTTGCCCACGACGGTGTTCGTCTCGATCTTCACGCCGATGGCCTCGAGCGTGGCGATCTCACGGCGCACGAGCGCCTTGGGAAGGCGGAACTCCGGAATGCCGTAGACGAGCACGCCGCCGGGGGTGTGCAGCGCTTCAAAGATGGTCACGTCGTAGCCCTTTTTGCGCAGGTCGCCCGCGCAGGTCAGGCCGCTCGGGCCGGAGCCGATCACGGCGACTTTTTTGCCGTTTTCGGCGGCGGGCGCTTCCGCGCGGGCACATTCGAGGCAGGAATCCGCCACGAAGCGCTCCAGACGGCCGATGGCCACGGGCTCGCCCTTGATGCCGCGCACGCATTTGGACTCGCACTGCGTCTCCTGCGGACAGACGCGGCCGCACACGGCGGGAAGCGCGTTCGTCCCCTTGAGGATGGCGTACGCGCCGGGGATGTCGTTTTCGCGGATCTTGCGGATGAAATCCGGGATCTGTACGTTCACGGGGCAGCCCTTCACGCAGGGCGCGTTCTTGCAATCGAGGCAGCGCGCAGCCTCATCTGCGGCCAGAGCGGGCGTGTAGCCCAGCGCGACCTCTTCAAAATTCCCCGCGCGCACGATGGGATCCTGCTCGGGCATGGGGTTTTTCTGCAAAGACATATTCGGCATCAGCGCACACCTCCCGTCAGGCGGCAGACATGCCGCTCGGAACTGATCTTCTCTTCGGCTTTATACATTCTGCTGCGCGAGATCGCCTCGTCAAAGTCGACTTCGTGTCCGTCGAATTCCGGGCCGTCCACGCAGGCGAACTTCGTCTCGCCGCCCACGGTGAGCCGGCAGCCGCCGCACATGCCCGTGCCGTCGATCATGATCGAATTCATGCTCACGATGGTCTGAACGCCAAGGGGGCGGGTCATCTCCGCCACGGCGCGCATCATCGGAAGCGGGCCGATGGCGATCACGCGCTCATACTGCGCGCCCGCCTCGAGCAGTTCGCGCAGGCCGTCCGTCACGAAGCCCTTGTGCCCGTTGGAGCCGTCGTCCGTCATGACGACGAGGTTTTCGCACTTTCCGGCCAGCTCGTCCGTCAGGATCTCCAGCTCCTTGCTGCGGAAGCCCACGATCATATCCACCAGAGCGCCGGCTTCGCTGGCGGCCACGGCCTGCGGATAGGCGATGGCGATGCCCAGACCGCCGCCGATGACGGCCACGCGCTTGCCCTGCAGCCCGTCAAATTCGCTCTCCTTGCCCAGCGGGCCGACAAAATCGTGCAGACTCTGCCCGGCTTCGAGCTCGTCGAGCTTCGTCGTCGTCGCGCCGGCTTTCTGGAAGATGATCGTCACAGAGCCCTCGACCGGGTCCTTCGCCGCGATCGTCAGCGGGATGCGCTCGCCGTCTTCGTCCACGCGCAGGATGATGAACTGCCCCGGGCCTGCTTTTTTAGCAACGCGCGGCGCGTGGATGCGCATGCGCGTGATGGTCGGGTTCAGCCGTTCCTTGGAAAGAATGGTGTACATTTCTGCTCCTCCAAACAAAAGCGCCCCTCCGGGCGCAGGTTTTGCGTTTTATCCTGCTAAAATTTCGCCGGAGATGCGCGCGTTCCTGCCGTGCGCAGGAAAATAACAAAAGAACGGAGCGCGACAGCATCGCGCCCCGTTCCTGCAAAGCGTCAAAACATGGGGAGCGGTCAGACGCGCTCCCAGATATACCGAGCCGTGTTCAGGCAGATCTCGGTGGCGGCTTCGCAGTCTTCCATGCCCTCGAATTCGATGGAGATCTCCTTGTCGTAGCCGGCTTCCTTGACCGTCTTGAGGATGGACCAGATGTCCATGTCGCCCTGGCCGAGGATCGCGCCGCGCAGGATGTTCAGGCCGCTGGAGGTGCCCACATAGCCCAGCCTCGGCGGCATTTTTTTGAGTTCCTCGGGGGTGGGCTGCGCGGGACGGGGCGCCTTTGCGCCGGCGGTGTACATGCCGTCCTGCGGGAGCATGCGGCCCTTTTCGCGGATGTAGAAGTCCTTGAGGTGGATCATGTCGGCATAGCCCACGCACTTTTTCACGGCCGCTTCGGGCTTGTCGTCCACGCACAGGAAATTGCCCACGTCCATGGTCATGCCCACGTTGGGCCTGTTCGCCGCGTTGAGCAGGCGGATGACCCTGTCCGCACCGTTGACATAGAGGCCGTGGTTTTCAAGGGTGGTGCTCATGCCGAGGCTCGCCGCGTAATCGGCCAGCTCCTGCACGGCGCTGACGAAAGCGGGGAAGTCCTTTTCAAACTGCTCGGGGGTGTTGATCCCTTCCGGATGCTGGCCGGAGCAGGTATCGTGACGCATTTTTTTCATGCCGAGGAAATGCGCCATGTCCATATACATTTTGATGCGCTCGATCTCCGCGCGGCGCTCCTCCTCGGTCGGCTTGAGCACGCAGGCGTTGAGCGAGAACACGGAAAGCGGCATGCCCACCTGTTCCGCCTTTTCACGGATCCGGCCGACATAGGAATAGTCGATCTTGCCGTCTTCGCCCAGCAGCGGCAGGCTGAAGGGAACGAGCTCGAGATGCGCGCAGTCGTGCGCCTTGGCCCAGTCGATGACGTCGAAGATGCTCATTTCGCCGGTGCGCATGCGCTTGTTGAGAGAATAGCTGCTGATACCGAGTTTCATGGGCGGTTCCTCCTTTTTCTGTGCGGATGAATGTACGCGCGGGATAAAAAAATGAACCTTGCATCTATTATAATGCTTTGGGAAGAAATTGTAAACAGACAGGGGGAGTGGAAGCGTTTACATTTCAATGATACAATAAGGATATTGCAGAATAGATGATGGGGGACTGGACGATGCTGGGGATCGTTTTGCTTTTGCTCTTTGAAATGGCGGGCGTTTTGCTGTGTGAAGGCGTGTTTGCGCGCAGGAAGAGCGCGCTGCGTATCTGGCTTGGCCTGACGGCGGGCCTTGTGCTGATGATGTGGCTGCCTGCGCTCTGGGCGTTTCCCTTTGGCTTCACGGCCAAGGCGCATTATTGCGCGCTGGCCTCGGCTCTTGCGCTGGGCGCGGCGGGCTTTTTCCTCGGCAGGCGTGCCGGAGGGAAACCGCTGCCGGACGCCCTGCCTCCTCTCCGCCAGACGCTCGCGCTGGTCGTGCCGTTTGCGCTGCTGTTTGCATTTTTGCAGTATACGCACTACTTCCGGGAGGTGGACGGCGCGCTGCACGTCGGGCAGAGCACCTACGGCGATATCTGCATGCATTCCGCGATCATCACCAGCCTGCAGAACGCGGCCTTCCCGCCGGAGTATTCCATCCTGCCGGGTTCGCTGCTGGGCTATCCCTTCCTTGCGGACGCCCTCTCGGCCTCGATGGTGCTCTTTGGCACGCCCCTGTCCTGGGCGATGATCGTTCCCGGCGTGCTCATGGGCGTACTGGTCTTCTGGGGCTTTGTGCTGCTTTCCATGAAGCTGACCGGCTGCATGCGCGCGAGCACCGTCGCGTTTTTGCTGTTTTTCCTCAACGGCGGCCTCGGTTTTCTCTATGCGTTTGATTTCGTCGCGGAGGATCCCTCTGCCGTGATCGATATCTTCACGGGCTATTATCTCGCCCCGGCGAATATGCCGGAGCTCAATTTGCGCTGGGTGAACGTGCTGTGCGACATGCTGCTGCCGCAGAGGACGTTCCTGGCCGGCTTTGCGCTGCTCATCCCCGCGCTGTGGCTGCTGTGCGACGCGATGCAGCGGCCGCAGGAAAAGCGCGTGTGGATCAAGCTGGGGGTGCTGGCGGGCGCGATGCCCATGGTGCATACCCATTCCTTCCTTGCGCTCGGCCTGATCACGCTCGGTGCGATGACTGTGCAGGGCGTGCGCAGCCGTTCCGCGCGCGCGCTGGGCGGGTATATCCTCTACGGGGCGATCGCCGTGCTGATGGCGCTGCCGCAGCTGCTGCTCTGGACGCTTCCGCAGACGAGCGGGGCAGGGGCGCTGGCCTTCTGGCCCGGCTGGGTGAACAACACCGGGCATAACTTGCGCGATGAGACGCTCTGGTTCTGGGTGAAGAACGTCGGTCCGGCGTTTTTGCTGCTCGTGCCCGCCGCCTTTGCGGCAAAGCCGCGCGCAAAGGCGCTGGCGGTCGGCGCGGCGCTCGCGTTTGTCGTGGCCAATCTTTTCCGCTTCCAGATGCTCCTGTATGACAACAACAAGATCATGTACGCGGCGTATCTGGTCGCCTGCCCGCTGCTGGGAGCCTATCTGGTCGCCCTGTACGATCGTCTGCGCGATCTGCCCGGCCGCAGGTGGCTCGCCGCCTGCTTCATGGGCGTGTGCCTGCTCAGCGGCGTGCTGAGCGTGGGCAGAGAGGTCGTCTCGGATTATCAGATCTTCAGCGCGGACGAGGTCGCCGCGGCGGATTTCCTGCGGGAAGAAACGCCGGAGCACTGCGTCGTGCTGGCCGGAAGGCAGCATAATTGCCTTGCCTCCGTGCTCGCAGGCAGAAATGTCGTGTGCGGGCCGGATAATTTCCTCTCCACCCACGGGCTGGATTATTCGCAGCGCGCGGCGGATGTTGCGCGCATGTATCAGGCTCCGGGAGAGAGCGCGCATCTCTTTGCGCAGTATGACGTCGAATACATCATGGTCTCCGCCTATGAGCGCAGCCAGTTTTATGTGGACGAGCGTTGGATGCAGGAAAACCTTGCTCTGGCCTACGAAAACGGGCAGGTGCGCGTTTATGAGGTAGGCATGGGCTGAAAAATGTCTGAACAGGCGGGGAAAAGGCAACAAATCGCAAAAAACGCCCGTCTGAAGGACAGATCGAACAGGAGGAGATCCTATGAAGCATACATACAAATGGATATTACTGATATGCCTCGCGCTGGGCGCGTTGCTGCTGGTCGGCTGCGGCTCGACGCCGGATCAGGTGAACGACCCGCTGTCCGGCTTTGACGTGGATGCGAACGTGCCATTCCCGACGCGGGCGCCCGCAGCGGTCACGACGCCGACGCCCGCTCCGGCCATGCCCACGCCTGCGCCGACGCCCACGGCGAAGCCGCTGGACTGGCAGAACGTGCCCGGCACGGGCGGTACTATCTATCTGCCCACGCCCAAGCCGACGCCGACCCCCAGGCCGACGCCCACGCCCGGCCCGCGCGACGAAGAGCTCTCCTACGGCAGCAAAGGCAATAACGTGCTGCTCATGCAGCAGCGCCTGATCGAGCTGGGCTATCTCTCCGGCGGCGCAGACGGAAAATTCGGCTCCAAGACCGAGTCTGCCGTGCGCCTCTTTCAGGAGACCATGGGCCTGACGGCCACCGGCGAGGCGGATTACCTCACGCTCAAATACCTCTATGCAAACGTGAAGACCTACGCCGAGATGGTCAACAGCGGCGCGGTCGTGTACGACCCGACGCCCAAGCCTTCCACGCAGGAGGGATACGCCCTGCTGCAGCGGGGCTACAAAGGCGCTGAGGTGACAAAGCTGCAGACGCGGCTGATCCAGCTGGGATATCTGGCGGACAAGGCCGACGGGGCGTACGGCGCCGTCACGGAGCAGGCTGTCAAGCTGTTCCAGAAGGCATTGGGCTGGGAACAGACCGGAGTCGCTACTGCCTCTCTGCAGAGTTATCTCTATTCCGGCTCCGCGCCGAAGTATTCCGGCTCGAATCCAGCTGCTCCGGCGGCGACAAAAGCCCCTTCCGGCGGCTATACGCAGCTCGTGCCCGGCGACAGCAGCACGGCTGTGCGGAACATGCAGAAGCGGCTCAAGGAGCTCGGTTATTTTGACGGCGAGCTCGGCGGCAATTATTTGACCAAAACGACGGCTGCAGTGAAGCTGTTCCAGAAGGCGTTGGGTTGGGAACAGACCGGAGTCGCTACAGCTGCACTGCAGGAAAAACTTTATTCATCCTCGGCTCCGTATTACACGCCGGGCTCTGCAACGCCTGCGCCTTCGCAGCCGACTCCCGCTCCGCAGCAGGAGTGGACGCTGAAATACGGCGATTCGGGCGAGACGGTACGCCGTCTGCAGCAGCGCCTGATCGAGCTGGGTTACCTCGACGCCAGCGCGACCGGCAATTTCCTGGGCCAGACGGAGGGCGCGATCCTGCTCGTACAGGAGCAGGCCGGCACAAAAAAGACCGGAGTCGTTACTGAACAGCTGTACAAATTCATCTTCTCCGATCAGATCGCGCCGTATGAGAGCATCTTTGATGATGTCGGCGGCGGAAGCAGTTTCCCAGAAGGCGAGGAGCCCGACCGTTATCAGGTCATCCTGCAGCCGAACGATACGGGCGAAAAGGTGCGCACGCTGCAGCAGGCGCTCAAGGAGCTGGGGTATTTTTACGGCGAGCCGGGCGGCAATTATCTCACGCAGACGACAGCCGCCGTGCAGGCGCTGCAAAGCGTGCTCGGTTATGAAGAAAACGGCATCGCGACTTATGCGTTCATGGAACGCGCTCTGGACCTGTCCGCGCCGTCCTATGAGCAGGCCCTGCAATACGGGCATCTGCACGCGGGCGACACGGGCGAGGCCGTCTACGATATGCAGCTGCGCCTCGTGGAACTGGGCTTCTTCCCGGATTACGACGCGAGCATCGCGGGCAAGTTCACGATGAACACGCTTGCGGCGGTGCAGCTCGCGCAGCAGATGCGCGGCATGGCGTGCATCGACGATTTCGCCTCGGCTGAATTTCAGGCATATCTCTTCTCCGACGCGGCGTATTACAACAGCTACATCGAATTCGGAGGATAACAGACCGAAGTCTCGAAAAACGATAGTAAAAGCAGACCGTAGTCTGAAATGAACATAAAACAGAATATGATCTGAAAAACAGCCCTCCGCGCATTGCGGAGGGCTGTTGCTGTTTTATTATTACAGTAAGAACGGGGAATCCGCGTAGCTCTGCTCGAGATCCTGCCATTCTTCCAGAAAGCGGTCGTACTCCGGGTCTGTGCCGAGGAGGTTGAAGACCTCCTGCACGGTCGAGACGAACTGCGGATCGAGCCCGCGCACGCCGCTGGACATGAGCGGGCACATGGCCCAAGCGCGCCTGTCCGTGCGCACCTTCCAGCCGCCCTTCTTGGAGCGAACGGGCGTCAGAGGAAAGATGCGGCAGCCCAGCGGGCGCATCGAGCGCTCGCACACGCCCTTGCACACCATCATGCCGTAGTCGATGCCGTCGACGGGCATCGGAGAGGGCAGCACCTGCATCCATTCTTCGTTTTGCAGGATCTCCCTCTCGCCGGGGAAAAGCAGCACGCCGCCTTGCCCGTCTTCGTCCGGGTCGCAGCATGCGCCGCCGCATAACAGACCGCAGTTTGTTTTTAAGGGGGTGAGGTTTTCCAGCAGATCTCTTGCCTGTACGAGCAGTTCCGTATTCATGTGGTAGATAAGCCCCTTTCAGCATGCAAACGATAGCGCTACTACTATAACACGTTTTCGCGCGGATGAAAAGGTTTGCATTTTCGCCGGTTCTGTGCTACCATTCTTTCCATACATTTTTCAGGCAGACCGGAGGAGAGAAAAAATGAAAAAAGACATTGTACAGCGCCTGCGGGAGGGCAGGGTGATCATCGACGGGAGCATGGGCGCGCTGCTGAGCGAAATGGGCGTGGAAGCCGCCTGTCCGGATCTCGTCGGCGCGGAAAGCCCGCAGACGATCTGCGGGATCCATCGCGCCTATCTCGACGCGGGCGCGGATATCGTGATCACAGATACGTTCGGCTCTTCGCCGGTGAAGCTGGGCAAGCACGGCCTGCGCGGGCGCATCGAAGAGATCGTCGGCAAAGCGGTCGAAAATGCGCGCGCGGAAGCGGGAGAAGAGGGCTTCGTCGCGCTGGACGTCGGCCCGACGGGCGATATGCTCTATCCGATGGGCACGCTGCACGCCAAGGATGCGATCGCGGGCTATCGCGAGCAGATCCGCGCGGGCAAGGGGGCGGATTTTGCGCTCATGGAGACGATGACCGATATCGGCGAGGGCCGCACGGGCATGCTCGCCGCAAAGGAAGAGGGCATGCCGTTCGCCGCGTCCTTCAGCTTTGAAGCCTCCGGCCGCACCATGACCGGCGGCACGCCCGAATGCGCGGCGATCATCGCAAAAGCGCTGGGGGCGCTCGCCGTGGGCATGAACTGCTCCGGCGGCCCCGAGCTCATGGTCGGCCCGCTCCGGAAAATGCGCTCCGTCGTGGATCTGCCGATCATCGTGGAGCCCAACGCGGGCCTCCCGGAGATGGTGAACGGAAAGACGACGTATCCCTTTGGCCCGGAGCGCTTTGTGCAGGAGATGCGGCCCATTCTGGAAGCGGGCGCGGCTGCGGTCGGCGGCTGCTGCGGCACGACTCCGGAGCACATCCGACTGCTCGCCCTTGCGGCCAAAGAATATCCCGCTGCGCAGCCGATCGCCGAAGAGAAGACGTATGTCTGCTCATCGCGCAAATATGCTGAGCTCGGCGATGCGCTGGAGAATAAGGAACTTGTGGACGATATCGACGATCTGTACGATATCGAGGACGATACGCTGCTGGCCGTGATCGACCTGCGCGAGAGCGACGCCGAAGACGCGGCCGAGGACATCGCCATGGCCGTCACCGCGACGCACGCGCCGCTGGGCTTTATTGCCGAGGATGCGGAGGTGCTCGAAGCCGCGCTGCGCGCCTATGTCGGCGTTGCGGCGGTCTGCGCGCCGGACAGCTGTGCCGCCGTCATCGAAAAATACGGCGCCGTGCGCGTCGGCGATCTCGGCTGACAGAAACCGAGGAAAGAAGCACTCCACGAGCGGGAGACGAAAACAGAAAAGAGGAGAGGAACATGGCGGAAAAGCTGCTGTATGTTCTGGCCGGCTACGATGCGCCGACCGAGCAGAAGCTGCAGGCATGGCAAAACAGGCTGTATGCGGAAGGGTTCGTCGGCACGCACACCAAGAACATCCCGCAGCATATCACCCTCGGATCGTTTCCGACGCAAGCGGAGGAGCGGCTGTGCGCTCTGCTGCAGGAGACCGCCGCGCAGATAAAGGCGTTCCCCGTCACCTTCAATCACATCGGCGTGTTCGGCGGCGGAAAGGTGCTGTTCGTCGCGCCGGATGTGAATCATGCGCTGCTGGACCTCAAAGAGCGGTTCGGCGAAAGCCATGGCTGGACGGCGCACAGCACTTTGCTCATCGACGAGCCGGAGGCTGTCCTGCGTGCCGCGCAGAGCGTCCTGAGCGATTTTGGCGCCTTTGAAGGCACGGTGACGCAGCTGTATCTGTACGAATTTTTCCCGGCAAGGCATATCGCGACCGTACAACTGCAGAAATAAAGCAAATCCCCCGGCGCAGAAACACGCCGGGGGTCGTTTTTTATATCGATTCAATCCATGCTTTCAAAGAAATATCCCAGATCCTTTATGGATGTGACGAGTCGGCCCTGCTCGCGCAGAGCGGCGATCTCGTCTCTGCTCATCCACCTTGCCTCTTCCACCTCGTCCGTCGTGGCCTGTTCCAGCGGGATATCTCCGTCATGCCGAAAGCGCCACACGTCCACGATGTCGTTGATGCGCTTCCCGCTCACCGTATCCCGGATCAGGGTAAAGAGCAGCTCGCCGTCCTCCCTGCGGAATTTCAGCCCGGTCTCCTCGTGTGTTTCGCGCAGGGCGGCGCTCAGGCTGTCTTCTCCCCGAAACGCGCTGCCGCCGACGCACTCCCACATCAGCGGGCAGGTTGCTTTCTTGCGTGAACGCCGGCACATCAGGTAGTTTCCTTCGCTGTTTCGCACCCAGACGTGCACGACGAGGTGATAGCCGCCCTCGGGCAGCTCCCTGCCGCGGACATGCTCACCGATCACATTTCGTTCTCTGTCGTACAGATCCCAGATCTCCATGCGCGCTCCTCCTTTATCGTGCATATTTTTTCTGAAACTCCTCCGGGAGCAGGGAGAGGATCTTCGCCTTGAGCCACGCGCAGGCCTCCTCTGCGCAAAGGGTGCCGCCCCACGCTTCGCCTTCTTCGTAGCAGCGCAGCGCCTGTGCGATCGCCTCCCTCGGGCCTTCGCCCTGCCGCAGCGCCCATTGCGGGCCGGTGCGCTTGGAGAAGAGCTCCCCTTGGGCGAGATACCCCCAAACGCGGCAGAGATTGCAGATGCGGTAGATCTCGTCGCCGCAATCGGAGAGCACGTCGTCCAGAATGCTCTCCAGATACATTTCCTTCGGCACCGGCGCGAACACGTCCTTGACAGGCGCGCCGCTCCAGCAGATGCCGCAGGCGTGCAGAACGGTCAGATGCCCGCCCAGATCCGGATCGCCGCCCTTCATGCGGCGCACATAGCCGGACGGATCGTCCAAAAAGCTTTGCGTGTGCGCGCGGGAGTAATGCAGGCAGAAATAGCAGGGCCGGCTCGGGTGCAGGCAGTCCTCCAGCCGCATAACGTGCATCTCCAGCCCCTTTTCCGGGGCGTATCGATCCAGCGCGAGCGTCGCTTCCATGATGCGCATCTTCTGTTCGTCGCCGGGCTCTTCAAACACAACGCATACATAGTCGATATCGCTCTTTTGCGGATGAAAGCAGCCCATGGCGAGCGAGCCGTGTACATACAGGCCTGTGAAATTTGCGCCGAGGATCTCCTGATAGCGCTGCGCGAGCGCATCCAGTATTTCGCTGTAATGCATTGCGATCCCTCCGAGAAGCATCATACTATACTGAAAGAGAAAACCGCCCGGCACGGCGCGCAGGGCGGTTTGTATGCGGTTCAGAACACCTTGTTGAGCAGCACGACGGCGGCGATGAGCGCGGAGAGCGACAGGCCGGCGATGGCGTCGCCCCTGCCGTAGTGCATCTGCTTCATGCGCGTGCGGCCGTTTCCGCCGCGATAGCAGCGCGCTTCCATGGCCAGCGCAAGCTCGTCCGCCCTGCGGAACGCGCTCAGAAACAGCGGCACCAGCAGCGGCAGCATGGCCTTCGCGCGCTGGATGAGGTTTCCGCTCTCGAAATCCGCACCGCGCGATTTCTGTGCCTTCATGATCTTGTCCGTTTCCTCGAGCAGAGTGGGGATGAAGCGCAGCGCGATGGACATCATCATGGCCAGCTCATGCGCCGGGAATCCGATGCGCGCAAGAGGCTTGAGCAGGCGCTCCATGCCGTCCGTGAGCGAGATGGGGGAGGTCGTCAGGGTAAGGATCTGCGTGCTCATCACCAGCAGCACGAGGCGCAGCGCCATGCGCGCGGCGGTGATCAGCCCGTTTTGCGAGATATGGATGAACTTCCATTCCAGAAGCATCACCTCGCCCGGTGTGAAGAAAATATTGAGCACGAAGGTGATAACGACGATGAAGAGGATGGGCTTGAGGCCCTTCCAGATGAACTTCATGCCCACGTTCGAGAGCTTGATGCAGGCGAGCACGAAGGCGAACAGCAGCGCATAGCTGAGCACGCCCTGCGCCAGAAACACCGCGACGATCAGCGCGACGGTCGCCAGCAGCTTCGTGCGCGAGTCGAGCCTGTGGATGAAGGTGTCTCCGGGGAAATACTGGCCGAGAGTGATGTTTTTAAGCATCGTGCGCGCCTCCCTTCCCATGGGCGGCAACGCAGCGTGCAAGTTCGACGGGGTCGAACGTGCCCTCCGGGATAGCGAAGCCGGCGTTGCGCAGCCTGCGGGCCAGCTTTTCGCCCTCGGGCAGATCCAGCCCGATGCGCGAAAGCTCCTCGCTTTGGCGGAAGACCTCGATGGGCGTGCCCACGACGGCGACGCGGCCGTGCTCCATGACCAGCAGCCTGTCGCACAGGCGGGCGACGTCGTCCATGGAATGCGAGATCATGACCAGAGTGCGGCTGGGGTCTTCATGCAGGCGGCGCAGCAGCTTTTCCATATCCCTGCGGCCCTGCGGGTCGAGCCCGGCGGCGGGTTCGTCCAGCACGATGTAAGTCGGCTCCATGGCCAGCACGCCTGCGATGGCGACGCGCCTTTTCTGGCCGCCGGAGAGCTCGAACGGAGAGCGCTCGAGCAGGGAGGGGGAAAGGCCCACGGCCTCTGCGGCGGTGGTCACGCGCGCGGCGATCTCCTTTTCGCTCAGGCCCATGTTTTTCGGGCCGAAGGCGATGTCCTTGGCGACGGTCTCTTCGAAGAGCTGATACTCGGGATACTGGAACACGAGCCCGACCCTCCGGCGCGCCTGACGGGCCTCGGGCGTCTTCGCGGAAATATCGATCCCGTCGATGAGCACCGTGCCGGAGTTGGGCAGCAGCAGCCCGTTGAGGTGCTGGGCAAAGGTGCTCTTTCCGCTGCCCGTGTGGCCGATCACGCCGAGAAACTCTCCCTGAACGAGTTCGAAGGAGACGTCGTTGAGCGCGACGGACTGAAACGGGCTTCCGGGCATATAGGTGTGGTTGACATGATTCAGACTGATCGGCATAGCGCCTCCACCGCTTCCTCGGCGGTCAGGATCCCCTCGGGCATCGCAACGCCCATCCCGCGCAGCGCTTCGGAAAATTCCGCCGCGACGGGCACGTCAAGACCGTAGCCGCGCAGGGCGGCGGAATCGGAGAATACCTCCCGCGCGGTGCCCCGCGCGACGGTCTTGCCTTCGTCCATGATGTAGATATAATCGGCCTGCACGGCCTCTTCCATAAAATGCGTGATCCAGATGACCGTCACGCCCTCCTCGCGGTTGAGACGGCGCACGATCTGAAAGATCTCCTCCCTGCCGGAGGGATCGAGCATGGCGGTGGCCTCGTCAAAGACGATCACCTCGCAGCGCATGGCCAGCACGCCCGCGATGGCGACGCGCTGCTTCTGCCCGCCGGAGAGCATGTGCGGCGCGGCAAGGGCATAATCCGACATGCCGACCATCTCCAGCGCTTCGGCCACGCGAGTGCGGATCTTCGCCGGCTCCATGCCGATGTTCTCCAGACCGAAGGCGACGTCTTCTTCTACAACGGTGGAGACGATCTGGTTGTCCGGGTTCTGGAATACCATGCCGCAGTGCGAGCGGACGTCCCATGCGTTTTCGGGCACGGCGGCGTCGATGCCGCATACGCTCACCTTGCCGCTCTGCGCGCAGTAGAGGCCGTTGAGCATCTTCGCAAGGGTGGATTTTCCGCTGCCGTTGTGGCCGAGCACGGCGACCAGAGCGCCCTTGGGCACGGTCATCGAGGCGCCGGAGACGGCGGCGATGTCGCTTTCGGGATAGGAATACACCGCGTTCTCTACCGTGACGGCTGAATACTGCCTCTCCTGCATGGCGCGGCCTCCTTTTCTGTTGCGTTTGTTTTTTGTTTGTCAGGTGCATAAATTCACATTTACAGTGTAGCCACCGGGTGTTAAATCATCAAGCAGGGAGCGGGCCCGGGGGAATTACGGTTGTGTAAATATGCCGCAGGGCTGTACAGAACCGAAATTTTGTGCTATACTCTCTTGGGCAGGATTTTGCCGACCGGGACAAAACACGCCCGGTCATGGAGGATACGCAATGCATGAGAGCACATTTCGGCTTTTGGAGCAGCTCGCGCCGGGCCAGCTCAACGAGATCTGCCTGCGCGCGATGGTGCTCGAACGCGTAGGCGCGCTCGAGCCTGTGGGCCGCAGGGCGCTTGCGCAGCGGCTGAAGATGCGCGAAAGGGAAGTGCGCGCCGTGTGCGAATCCCTGCGGGAGGACGGCCTCTTGGAAATGTCCGCGGCGGGCATGTGCATCACGGAAAAGGCGCGGCCGCTTCTGGAGGAAGCGCGCTCCATCAGCCGCACGCGTCTTGGCACGGCCACTCTGGAGACGCAGCTGGAGCATCTGCTGGATGTTTCGCGCGTGCGCATCGCCCCGGAAGGGGAGATCGCTCAGGTCGGGCGCATCGCTGCCCAGCATATCCGCTCCATCCTCCGTCAGGGCACGATCCTCGCCGTCTCCGGCGGAGAGACCATGCGCTCCGTGGCCGAGGCGATCACGCCCGGCGCGCACACAGACGTTCTCGTCCTTCCCGCGCGCGGCGGCTTCGGCGAGCGGGTCGAAGTGCAGGCAGACGCGCTGGCAGAGGAATTTGCCAACCGGCTGGGCGGAAGGCACAGGCTTCTGCATATGCCCGACGGCCTTCCGGCAGACATGCTGCGCGAATTTGTAAAGATCGAAAGCGTCTCACAGACGCTGGACGATTTGCGGCATACCGACATTTTGCTCTACGGCGTCGCCGGGGTGGAAAAGATCGCGGCCGAGAGGCAGATGCACCCGCAGCGCGAGATGGAGCTGACCGGGGCGGGCGCAAAGGCGTTCGTGCTGGGCAGTTGGTATGACGGACACGGCAGGCAGATCGAAGGCTATGACGAAGGCCTCCTGGGCGGATGGGATTTCAAGTCCATCCCGCATGTGGTGGCCGTAGCCTGCGGGGCGGCAAAGGCCGCAGCCGTCGTGGCGGTGGCGAGACACCATGCGCATGAGCTGCTGGTCGTCGACGAAGCCTGCGCAAGGGCGATGCTCGAGATCCTGCGCGCAGACCAGAGCGAATAATTTTCGCCCCGCCGCGCAGAAAAGCAGGAAAACAGCCGCCGCACGACGAAAATTATCCGTTAGGCCAAATATTTTACAGGATATCCACAAATCTGTTTCCCCGACGCATGGCGCGTTATGATACAATCTTTTTAGGTAATCTTGGAAGGAGTGTATGACCAATGAACAAGAAGACTGTTAAGGACATCGAGGTTCAGGGCAAGAAAGTTCTCGTGCGCTGCGATTTCAACGTGCCGCTGGACAAGGCGACCGGCGCCATCACCGACGAGACCCGCATCCAGGCCGCTCTGCCGACCATCAAGTATCTGCTTGAGAACGGCGCCGCCGTGGTGCTCTGCTCTCACCTTGGCCGTCCGAAGGGCGAATTTAACATGAAGTATTCCCTCGCTCCCGTCGCAAAGCGCCTGAGCGAGCTGCTGGGCTTTGAAGTCAAGCTGGCTGAAGACGTCATCGGCCCGAGCGCCAAGGCTCTGGCTGCCGAAGTCGAGTGCGGCAAGGCCGTCATGATCGAAAACGTCCGCTTCCATAAGGAAGAGGAAGGCAACGATCCGGAATTTGCCAAGGAACTGGCTTCCATGGCCGAGATCTACGTCTCCGACGCGTTCGGCACCGTGCATCGCGCCCATGCTTCCACTGCCGGCGTCGCTGCTTATCTGCCCGCCGTTGCCGGCTTCCTGATCGGCAAGGAGCTCGACTTCCTCGGCAACGCCGTTGAAGATCCGCAGCGTCCCTTCGTCGCCATCCTCGGCGGCGCCAAGGTCAAGGACAAGATCGGCGTCATCACCAACCTGCTCGAAAAGGTCGACACCCTCATCATCGGCGGCGGCATGGCGTTCACCTTTGCCAAGGCCATGGGCGGCGAGATCGGCAACTCCATGCTCGACGAAGAGCGCATCGAACTGGCTAAGGAAATGATGGCCTCCGCCAAGGAAAAGGGCGTCAACATGCTGCTGCCGGTCGACTGCGTCTGCGCCAACGATTTCGACAACCCCACCGAGACCGTCACCGTCGACACCTGCGCCATCCCGGCCGGCTTCATGGGCCTGGATATCGGCCCGAAGTCCATTGAGATCTTCGCCGAGGCCGTCAAGTCCGCCAAGACCGTCGTCTGGAACGGCCCGATGGGCGTGTTCGAGAAGCCGGAATTCGCCAAGGGCACCCTGGCCGTCGCCAGCGCCATGGCCGAGTCCGAAGCCATCACCATCATCGGCGGCGGCGACAGCGCTGCTGCTGTCACCCAGATGGGCCTCGCCCCGAAGATGAGCCACATCTCCACCGGCGGCGGCGCTTCTCTCGAGTTCCTCGAGGGCAAGACCCTGCCCGGCGTTGCCTGCCTGCTGGAAAAGTAATTCCATAAAACGCATTGAGGGTGTGCGGGCTTTCCGCATGCCCTCGTATGGCGGAAAAA
The DNA here is from genome assembly GCA_030528845.1 of Eubacteriales bacterium. The sequence goes on along the minus strand of JAUMYC010000012.1, from coordinate 661 downwards.
GGGAGCCAGCCCGGCCTCCGCCTTCGATAGGGAAACGCTCGGTTTCCCGGCAAAGCACCAATAAAAAGGGCCGCTCGCGGCCGCATATTTTAGGAGGAGATACCAATGCGCAAACCCATCATCGCCGGCAACTGGAAGATGAACAAGACCCCGGCCGAGACCGTCGAACTCATCAACGCTCTCAAGCCTCTGGTCAAGGATGCTCAGTGCGACGTCGTCGTCTGCACTCCCGCCGTCTGCCTGCCCGCCGCCGTGGAAGCTGCCAAGGGCTCCAACGTCAAGGTCGGCGCTCAGAACGTTCACTTCAAGGCTTCCGGCGCCTACACCGGCGAGCTGAGCGTGGAAATGCTCAAGGCCGTCGGCGTTGAATACGTCATCATCGGTCATTCCGAGCGCCGTCAGTACTTCGGCGAGACCGACAAGACCGTCAACCTCCGCTCCAAGGCGGCTGTTGAAGGCGGCCTGACCGCCATCATCTGCGTCGGCGAAATGCTCGACGAGCGCGAAGCCGGCTACACCGATACCCTCGTTTCCTATCAGACCAAGATGGCTCTGACCGGCTTCACCACCGAAATGCTCGAAAAGGTCGTCATCGCCTACGAGCCCGTCTGGGCCATCGGCACCGGCCTCACCGCCACCGACGAGCAGGCCAACGAGACCA
>JAUMYC010000145.1 GCA_030528845.1 Eubacteriales bacterium | reverse complement strand
GCGCTTATCTGACCGGGCGCAGCGCAAACCGTGGCGGCTGCACGCAGCCCTGCCGCTGGACCTATGTGCTGGAGGAGCAGAGCAGGCCGGGCATGTATCTGCCGATCATCGAAGACGACAAGGGCACCGCCATCCTCTCCTCCCACGATCTGTGCGCCGTCGAATTCCTCGACCGGCTCAGGGAAGCCGGGGTGGATTCCTTCAAGATCGAAGGGCGCATGAAGAGCGAATACTACGTCGCGACGGTCGTGAACGCCTACAGGGCCGCGATGGACGGCTTGATGGACGTCCGGGAAGCGAAGGCGGAGCTCGACAGCATCAACCACCGCCCCTATTCCACCGGCTTTTATTTTTCCGAACTCAAATACGGCCACGACAACCGCGGCGAATATCTGGCCGACTGCATTTATGCGGGCTATGTGCTCGGCCGGGAAAACGGGCTGATCCGCATTGAGCAGCACGGCACGTTCTCTCTCGGAGACGAGCTGGAGCTGCTCTCCCCCGGCAAGGGCGTGCGCAGGTTCCGGGTGGAACAGCTCTTTGACAGCGAAGGCCGCCCCGGCGACAGGGCCAACCGTTCCGGGCTTGCATATACGCTGAACTGCCCGCACGAGACCGGCGCGGGCGATATCCTGCGCGTGCGGGCGCCGAAAGAGGGCAGCCACACCGAGACGCTCAACCGCGGCTCGTTCCACAAAAACGCGTGACCGATTCAGGAGGCAGCATGAACAAGATCGAGATCCTCGCGCCGGTGGGCGGCGCGCAGCAGCTGGAAGCCGCCGTGCGCAGCGGAGCCGACGCGGTATATTTGGGCGGAAAGGGCTTCAACGCGCGCAGAAACGCAGAAAATTTCGGCGAGACGAGCCTGAGCGACGCCGTGCGCTATTGCCATGCGCGCGGCGTGCGCGTGCATGTGACGGTGAACACGCTGATCATGGACGGCGAAATGAGCGCGCTGGAGCAGGAGCTTGCCGCCATCGCCGAGAGCGGCGCCGACGCCGCCATCGTGCAGGACATGGCCGTGATGCGCCTGCTGCGGGAGCGATGCCCCGCGCTGGAGCTGCACGCCTCCACGCAGGCCGTGGTGCACAACGCCGACGGCGCGAAATTCATGCGCGATCTGGGCTTTCGGCGCGTGGTGCTCGCGCGCGAGCTGAGCCTGAAGGAGATCGAGACCATCGCAAACAAGGTGGATGTAGAGTTGGAGGCCTTCGTACACGGCGCGCTGTGCACCTGCCTCTCCGGCGCGTGCTATCTCTCCGGCATGCTCGGCGGGCGCAGCGGGAACCGCGGCCTGTGCGCGCAGCCCTGCAGGCTCGATTTCAAATGCGGCAGCGCGCCCTATGCCATTTCCATCAAGGACATGTCCCATATTTCCGCGATCCGCGAGCTTGCCGATGCCGGCGTGACCTCCTTCAAGATCGAAGGGCGCATGAAGCGGCCGGAATACGTCGCCGCCGCCGTGACGGCCTGCCGCAGCGCCGCCGAGGGCAAGCCCTACGACATCGACACCCTGCGGCGCGTCTTTTCGCGCGGCGGGTTCACCAACGGCTATCTCGTCGCCAGGCGCGGCCCGGAGATGCAGGGCGTGCGCACGAAGGAGGACGCGGAGGCCTCCGCCGAGGTGCTCGGCAGCCTGCGCTCTTTGTATCGCACGGAACGTCAGAGCGTGCCGGTGGACATGATCGCGCGCGTTTTGAAGGAAAAGCCTCTCACTCTTACCGCCGAATGCGAAGGCGCGTCCGTCACTCTGGCGGGCTGCGTGCCGGAACATGCGCGCAGCGTGGCCGTGAGCAAAGAAAGCGTGCAGGCGGCGCTGCAGAAGACCGGCGGCACGCCGTTTTACCTGCGCAGCTTGGAGGCGCAGATCGACCCCGGGCTCTCCGTGCCCAACGCGCAGTGGAACGCGCTGCGCCGTGGAGCGCTCGAAGAGCTGCTCGCGCAGCGGGAAGCGCCCGCGCCCAAGGATTTTGCGCGAAAGCCCCTTCCCTCTTTCCCGCCGCACGCCGTGCATACGCAGACGCTGCGCGCACGCTTTGAGACCTTGGCGCAGGTCGGCGACATTTCCCGCTATGAATCCATCTCCCTTCCGGTCGAGGAGATCGCCCGGCATCCGGAATGCATCGCGCGCTTCGGCGGGGCTCTGGTGGGCGAGCTGCCCGCCGCGCTCTTCCCGGAGGATGAAGAAAAGCTCGACGCGCTGGTCGAAAGCCTGCGCGATCAGGGGCTTGGCGCTCTGATCACGGACAATGTATACGGGATCGAGCTTGGCAGGCGGCTCGGCATGACGGTGCACGGCGGCTTCGGCCTGAACATCACCAATTCGCTCTCCCTTGCGGAGTACGAAGCGGCGGGGCTGCAGGACGCGACCGTGTCCTTTGAGCTGCACGCGCAGGCCGTGCGCGCGCTGGGCGGCGCTTTGAAGCGCGGGGCGATCGGCTATGGATATCTGCCGCTGATGCGCCTGCGCCGCTGCCCGAACAGGGGCAAAAACGGCTGCGGCGGCTGCGACGGGAGGCCATCGCTGACCGACCGCAAGGGCGTCTCCTTCCCGCTGCTCTGCCACGAACGACGCTACACGACTTTGCTCAACTCCGTGCCGCTCTGGACAGCGGACAAGCCCCTGCGCGGCGTCGATTTCATCACCCTCTATTTCACCACCGAGACTGCCGAGCAGACCGAGAGGATCGCCCGGGCGCACATGGCGGGAGACGAGCCGCCGTTCCCGCACACCTACGGCCTCTACGGCCGCACCCTCCTCTGATCTCTCCCGGCCCGCGCGCCGGAAATCCATGCACACACAACAAAAAGGAGGAACGAACATGCCGCATCTGATCGTGAAATGCTACGCCGGAAAGACCGAAGAGCAGAAAAAGCTGCTCGCACAAAAGCTGACCGCCGCCGTGACGGAGGTCTTCGCCTGCCCCGAGGGGGCCGTCTCCGTCGGCATCGAGGACTACGACCCTTCCGAATGGAAGCAGGTCTGGGAGGAAGAGATCGGCCCGAAGATGGACAAGCTCTACAAGCAGCCCGGCTATTCGCTGGACTGATCCGGAGAGGAGACTATGCCGATGAAACGGAGAATTCTGCGCCCGCTGCCCCTGTTCGGCGCGGGGCTCGCACTGGGCGTTGTCAGCAGACTGCTGGACATATACACGCAGAATCTGGGCAATATCTTCTCCCAGACAGCCGTCTGGATCCTGATGGGCGTGCTGATCTCCCTGTACAGCACTTCTCCGAAGAAGGCCATGCAGAATATTCTCCCGTTCTGCGTCGGCATGCTCATCACCTATTACTGCACGGCCGTGATCACAAAAGGAGTCTATTCCTCCGTGTTCATCGTCGGCTGGACCGTCTTCGCCCTCGCCTCTCCCCTCCTTGCATACTTCACATGGCTCGCAAAGGAAAAGGGAGCGTTTGCAAAGCTCATCGGCGTCGGCATCGTGCTGACATCCGTGCTGTCCACCATTTTGCTTTTCGACAGGCTGAGGATATACGATTATTTTCTCAACGGGCTGCTGGTCTATTTTCTGTTTATCCGAAAAATCGAACGCTGAAAAGCTGCGCAGGAACGGGAGGCGCTGTGTATTATGTATAGAGAATTGATCGCCGAGCTGATCCGCGGGAACCGCTGGGCACGGCTGCAGGAGCCCTGCCCCGAAGAGGAGCTCGACGCCGCCGAAGCATACGTCGGCTTTGCCTTCCCGGAGGAACTCAAGGCGCTGCTGCGGGAGACGAACGGAGACAGAGACCTGCTCATGTCCGCGCGGCAGATCATCGAGACCGTACAGAACATGCGGGAGATCTTCCCGGAAGCCATGGAGCCGGACGAATTTGAGGAGAAGATCAACCGCCATGTGTTCTTTGCCGGAAACGGCTGCGGCGATTATTACTGCTATCGCGTGCTGCCAAACGGCGAAACGGACGACTCTGCCGTGTATATCTGGGAGCATGAGCTCTTCGAGACGCGCAGAGCTGCCGACAATATCGCCGAGCTGATCGTCCGGCATTATCGCGACGAGCTCTGATGCAGCGCGCAGGAAATAAAAAAAGTGCGCCCCCCTTCTGTCGGGAGGCGCGCTTTTTTCTGCTTTTGGAGAGGGTTTGAATCCCTGCGCGGGCGTTACTTCGCCATCAGCGCTTCGATCTCCTCGACCGTCTTGGGGATATTTACGGAGAGATCGACACAGCCGTCTTCGGTGATCACCACGTCGTTTTCGATGCGCACGCCGATGCCCTCGTCCTCGATATACAGGCCGGGCTCGACTGTGATGACCATGCCGGGCTTGAGCACGCGTTCGCGCTCGGTGGCGATGTCGTGGGTGTCCAGGCCGAGCATATGGCTCACGCCGTGATAGTAATAATCGCGCACGGTCTTGCCTTCTTTGCGCAGGCCCAGGTCGTCCAGCCGCGTTTCGTAATAATCGACCACCATCTGGTTCAGATCGCGTGTGGTCAGGCCGGGCTTCGCATTTTCGATGACGATGCGCTGCGCCTCGAGCACGGCGTTGTAGATCTCCTTCTGGCGGGGCGTGAATTTGCCGTTCACCGGGAAGGTGCGGGAGATATCCGCGCAATAATACTCATGAGCGCTGCCCAGGTCGATGAGCACCATCTGCCCGTCCTCCACGACGCAGTTGTTCTGGCTGTAGTGCAGCGTCGTGGCGCGCGCGCCGCCCGCCACGATGCTGGTGAAGGCATGCTGGCGCACGCCCTGCTTGAGCAGCGCGAAATCAAACGCGCCCTCCAGTTCGCTCTCGTTCACGCCGGGATACGCGTGCTTCATCATGGCCTCGATCGCCACACGCGTGCTCTCCTGCGCCTTTTTCATCTGCTCGATCTCGCTCTCGGATTTGACCGCACGCATCGCGGCCATGTCGCCGTGCAGCTCATCGATCTCCACGGCGGGATAGCGCGCCTGCAGCGTCGCAGCGAGGGTATGCGCGGGGGTGTCCGCCTGATCCTTCTGATAGCGCCAGAGATCGAGATAGGCATGGAACTTGCCAAGGCCGCGGCCGGCGGAGACGATCCGGTTCAGATCGCTCTCGAACTCTCCGATGGGCCTGATCGCCTGCACGCCGGAGATCTCCGTGGCTTCCTGCGCCTTCATGCGCGGGCCCACCCACTTTGCCATGTATTCGTCATACGGCTCGATATAGAGCGTCTCGCTCACGCCGCCGGAGAGGTTCTTGACGAGCACGAGGATCATATTCTCCCGGTCGATGCCGGTCAGATAGTAAAAGTTACGGCTCACGGAAAAGGGATAGGCTTCGTCCATGGATTTCATCGGCGCGACGCCGGAAAAGACGCAGGCCATGCACGGGCCCTGCTTGTTTTCCATCAGTTTCTCTCTGCGGGCTTTGAATTCGCTGTTCATTTTTTCATCTTCCTCCCGGTTTCTTTTGTTACGGCAGCCTGCAGCCCAGCTGCTCCAGCAGCGCCAGAGGCAGCTCCATGCGGCAGGTCTTTTGCGGGTCGACCGCCTGACAGATGCGCAGATCTCCCGCGAGGCTGAGCAGCATGCCGGCCTCGTGCGGGATCATGCCGACGTTCTCGATCAAAAACGAGCGCATGCGCAGCGTCGCGCCTTCCGCGGCGGAGTCGAGCCCCTGCGCGGAGTGGATCGCCATTGCATGCTCCTTCGTGACCAAAAACGGCAGCGGCAGCGGCCTGCCCGGCACGACGGATACGCGCACCGTGACTTCGCCGGCGATCTCCGCGCCGCACACGCAGACCTCGCCGTCGCCCATCACGGCGTGCAGATCGCCCATCGCCAGCAGCGCGCCCTCTGCGTTGACGGGCAGATACAGCGTCGTGCCTGCGCAGATGCGCTTGCAGTCCATATTGCCGCCGTGCGCGTCGGGCGAGGCCGTCTCGACGGCGCCGTGCAGTGGTGCCGTGCCGATGACGCCGATCATGGGCTCGGCCTGCAGGCGGATCGCCTCGCTGAAGACGACTGTGCCTTCATCGATCGGCAATATCTTCGTGTTTTCCTCCTTGGCGTCGAGGCCCGTCAGCCCCTCGCCCGGCGCTTCCATGATTGCCGCCTGCTGCGCAAGGCCGATGCTCAGTATTTCGACTTTTAATGTATCCCCCGGATGCGCGCCCTCCACAAAGAGCGGCCCGGTCGCGGGGTTCATGCGCGCCCAATCCAGCGCGCCGAGCTTGTCGCTCTCGCATGTGACCTGCCCACCGAAGCAATCGGCCGTCTCAAAGACGAGCGTCTCTCCGTCCTTTGCATACGCGGCAGGCGTATTTTCCGAAGACATGGCGTAGATCACCCTGTCGCGCCTGATGACCTGCATCCAGATCCCTCCTTTTTGCTTTTCAGAATTCTTCTCTCGCGGGCGGACTGCCGCCGCGAGGCGCTGAACGCATTATATCATGTTTGTCGAAAACCACGCTGACGCGGGCTTTCGACCCGGAATCCG
>JAUMYC010000431.1 GCA_030528845.1 Eubacteriales bacterium | reverse complement strand
CAGCACGGTGATATCCGCCGTCAGGCGGGCCCATGCGGCCTCCTCGTCGTAGGGGTCAAACTCGCCGAACCAGTTCCCCGCAATCGCCGCCTTCGCCGCCTCGATCCTTTCCTGTGCCTGCGCCTGCGCTGCCTCCAGCGCCTCCTGCTGCTTTTTGGCGCGCAGGGCAGTCACTTCCTCGTTGAGCACAGAAAGCGTTTCCCGGTCCGCCTTGCCGGTCACGGGCAGGCCGCGCGCCTTCTGGTAGTTTTTCGTCGCCGTCTCGGTGCCCTTGCCGAATTTGCCCGCAGGCTCATCGTCATAAAAGCCCAGCTCAATCAGCTTCTTCTGGAAGCTGACGACCTCTGCGCCCGAAGAGCCCATGCCCAGCGCCGAGCCGACGAGGCCCTCCTGCAGCACGCCGTAGCCGCGGATGGACGGATCATCCAGCCGGTAGGTATAGCGCGCCACGACCGTCGGCTCCGGGCCGAGGATCTTGTTGTTGCCCTCAAGCGTGTGCACATAGTAGGTGCCGTCCGCATCCTGCGTGACAAACTCGACGATGCCCACGTGATCCAGCCGGTTGTACTTGTACCACTCGATGTAGATCAGGTCGCCGCGCTGGGGCACATAGGGACGATCCTCGACGCTCACGCCGTCCTCAAGGTAGAACTGGCCCTCCTCGCCGGGCAGGCCGCCGTTCACCGTCACATAGCGGCCGCGCTCCTTGAACCACGCCGCGCCGTCCGCGCAGCTGGTCTGCAGCGGGTAGTCGTTTCCAAGCATGCTTGTGCCGTAGAAATCGTCCGCCAGGTTCACGCACCAGGAGACGAACTCCGAGCACCATTCGCCGTATGCCTTTCCGCCCCACTCGCCGAACTTGCTGTATCCGCCCTTGGTCGCGGTATAGCCCAGCTCGCTCACGGCAGCGTTGATCAGCATTTCGGCGCGGTCATCCGCGATAGCGCAGGCGCCAAAGCAAAGCAGCAGCGTCAGCAGCAGCGCGATGATCTTTTTCATGTCATTCCTCCGGATCTCACTCGTTGTGTATAGCCATCGCCTACCTGACGGATCAGGCAGCGCATTTCTTCCCCTTACAGGTCAATTTCCTCTTCCTTCGCCCAGATATCTGCGCCAAACAGCCGCCACGGCAGCTTGTCTTTGGGCGGCAGGGCGTCAAAGTGCATCATCTCTTTTTTCGTGGGATGCACAAGCCCCAGATGTGCGCCCCAGAGCGCGATCTGCTCGCCCGGCTTGCCCGCGCCATAGCGCGCGTCGCCCCAGATCGGGCAGCCGCTGTGAGAGAGCTGCACGCGGATCTGATGGGATCGGCCGGTAAAGAGCTTCACGCGCAGAAGCGACAGGCCCTCTTCCCCTCCCGCCTTTTGATAGACAAGCCTTGCGTCCTTCGCCCCGGGCGTTCCCTCACGCACGGCGCGCACGGTATTGGTCTTTTCGTCCTTGAGCAGGAAGTCCTTCAGCTCCGCTGCGTCCTGCGCCGCGCCGCGCACGGCGGCGACATACTGGCGCGAAAGCGTCTTTTGGCGCACCTGCTCAGAGAGTCTGTCCGCCGCCTTGCTCGTGCGCGCAAGCACGACCAGCCC
>JAUMYC010000430.1 GCA_030528845.1 Eubacteriales bacterium | reverse complement strand
CAGGTGCTGATCGTGCACACCCACGGCAGCGAGGCTTACACGCCCGACGCCGTGGATCGCTACGAGGCGTCCGACATCTATCGCACCGAGGACGAGCGCTACAACGTCATCCGCGTGGGCGACGAGCTGGCGCGGGAGCTGGAAAAATATGGCCTCACGGTGCATCACGACCGCAACATTTACGACTATCCGAGCTACACCGGCTCTTACACGCGCAGCGGCGAAGCCGTTTCTGCGCATCTTGCCGCGCATCCCGAGACGGCGATTGTGATTGATCTGCACCGCGACGCGCTCGGCACGGACGACATCGTTTACAAGACCGTTGCCACGCTCGAGGGTGAAAGCTCCAGCCAACTCATGTTCGTGGTCGGCACGGACGAGAGCGGGCTTGCGCACCCCGGCTGGGAGGACAATCTTGCCCTCGCGCTGAGGCTGCAGCAGGCGGTGGTGGCGCGGTATCCGACCCTCGCGCGGCCGATTTTGCTCGTGCGCGAGCGATACAACCAGCATCTGACGCCCGGCTCGCTGATTTTGGAGGTCGGCAGCAGCGGCAACAGCCTGCAGGAGGCGCTCAGCGCCGTGCGGCTCTTCGCCGCGGCGGTGGGCCCGGTGATGGAGGGGATGCTGGTGCGTTAAGAAAACATGCCGGTGGCATGTTTTTAGCATCCGACCGCAGCGGCTATGCCGCGAGGAGGGAAGTTGGTAGGCGCGTCCTACCGCAAGTGCGGCAGGTAGAGGCACCCGTGCCTCCGGCGGCCACATTTCTCTTTTTGAAAAAGAGAAATATGGAAAAGAGAAAACGCGCCTGCGGGCGCAGGATTAAAAGCGCGCTTCGCGCTGTATGTAGGGTGCGCGCGCTGACGCGCGAAAGTGTCGCGGCGGACTTCGTGGCCGCCGCTGGTGCGGAAGGACGGGGGACAAGTTTTTTCCGTGTCCGACTTTGCACCCAATCCCCCTTGGCTCTCCCTCTGGGAGGCCGACGCGTTAAGCAAACAGCCCAGTGGGCTGTTTGTAGCCAAAGGCGGGAGCAATCTATGATTGCGACCCGACCCGAAGGGTGTCAGCGTAGCTGACTGAGAGGGCTTTTCGACCTCTCCGCCCAGTCCTTCCCCATGCAAAAAAGGAGTACTCCCCATGAAAACCACCGCAAAAACGGATATGCGCGCCCTCGTGCGCGAGATGATCGTCATCGTGATCGGCAGCGCGCTTTACGCCGCCGGCTTCCAGTTCTTCCTTTACCACAACGCCATCCCGACGGGCGGCGTCACCGGCCTTGCCATGATCCTCAATTACCTGACGGATCTGCCCGTCGGCGTGATGACGATTGTGATGAACGTGCCCATCTTTATCGTCGCGTGGCGGGTCATCGGTCTGCGCTTTATCATCGCCTCGCTCGTGGGCATGGGCCTGAGCAGCATTTTCGTGGATCTGTTCGCGCTGCTGCCGATCAACGCCACAACGGACCCCATGCTCGCCTGCCTCTTTGCCGGGGCGATCAAGGGCCTCGGCCTCGGCCTTGTGTGTTCCGTCGGCGCCACGACCGGCGGCGTGGACATCATCGCCAAGCTCCTGCGCCGCAAATATC
>JAUMYC010000144.1 GCA_030528845.1 Eubacteriales bacterium | reverse complement strand
GGCCTCGGCGCGGCGGATTACAAGCTCAACACGCGCGTGGCGGACGGACGAGGCGTGTACACCTTCTGCATGTGCCCGGGCGGCACGGTCGTCGCAGCGGCTTCCGAGGAAGGGCGCGTGTGCACCAACGGCATGAGCCCCTATGCGCGCGACGGCGAAAACGCCAACGCCGCGCTGCTGGTGGGCGTAGATCCGGAGGATTTCGGCGAGGGCGACGTGCTGGCCGGCGTACGCTTTCAGAGAAAATGGGAAGAGGCGGCCTATCGCTTCGGCGGCGGGAATTACTTCGCCCCCGCGCAGCTGGTGGGCGATTTTCTGCAGAGAACGCCCTCGAGCGGCGCAGGCGGCGTGCAGCCGAGCTACAAGCCCGGCGTCATCTGGGGCGATATGAGCGAGGTTTTGCCCGAATTCGTGCATGAATCCATGCGGCAGGCTCTGCCCAAGCTCGACAGGATGCTGCACGGCTTTGCTGCGCCGGACGCCGTTTTGACCGGCGTGGAGACGCGCTCCTCCTCCCCCGTGCGCATCCTGCGCGGCAAGGGGATGCAGAGCGAGATCGCCGGGCTCTATCCCTGCGGCGAGGGCGCGGGCTATGCAGGCGGTATCCTCTCCGCTGCGGTGGACGGCATCCGCTGCGCGCAGGCGCTGGCAGGCGTGCTGCCCGCGCAGGAGGGAGCGGCCAAATGAACATGATCGAATGGATCGCCATCAATCCGGACACGACCATCCTGCTTCTCCTGTGCGCAGCGCTGGTCATCGTTTCCTGCCTGCAGGCAGCAAGCCGCCGCAGGTTTGAAAAACGCATGCTGCGCGAGCAAAAGGCGCTGCAGGGGCGCATCGCCGAGGAAGCCCGCTCCCGGCAGGATTCCTTCGGCGCGCTTGCCGCCATGCTCTCGCAAAGTGCGCAGGGCAACGAGGAGCGCATCCGCCAGGCGAGCGAGACCATGTCCCGCGCCGCGCAGGAGACGCAGCGGCTCAACCGCGACCTGCGCGAGAGCGCCCTGCAGCAGCAGATCGCCATGCAGAACGCCATCGACGAGCGCCTGCGCCAGCTGCAGGCCTCCAACGAGCAGCGGCTGGAGAAGATCAACCGGACGGTGGACGAGCAATTGCAGACCGCGCTGCAAAAGCGCCTGAGCGAATCCTTCCGACAGGTGAGCGATCAGCTCGAGCGCGTATACAAGGGACTGGGCGAGATGCAGAACCTCGCCGGCAGCGTGGGCGACCTCCGGCGCGTTTTGCAGAACGTGACCGTGCGCGGCGCGTGGGGCGAGGCACGGCTGGAAGCGCTGCTCACCGAAAACCTGAGCGAGAGCCAGTTTCTGCGCAACACGCCCGTGGAAAGCGGCGCGAGCGAGCGCGTGGAGTTTGCCGTCCTCCTGCCCGGCACGGGCGAAGGCCGCGTGCTGCTGCCGATCGACAGCAAATTCCCGCAGGCGGACTACGAACGGCTGACCGCAGCGGCGCAGGAGGCCGACAACGCCGCCATTGAAGCGGCGCGGACGGCGCTCGGCCGCGCGCTGATGACAGAGGCCAAGCGCATCTCCTCCAAGTACATCCGCCCGCCGCACACCACCGATTTCGCCATCATGTTCCTGCCCACGGAGGGCCTCTTTGCGGAGGCGATGCGCATGCCCGGCCTTGCCGAGCAGATGCAGCGCACGCTGCGGGTGATCCCCGCCGGGCCGACGACCTTCACCGCTCTTTTGACGAGCCTGCAGATGGGCTTCCGCACTCTCGCGGTGGAACAGCGCAGCGCCGAAGTCTGGACGCTGCTCGGCTCGGTGCGCAAGGAATTCCTGCTCTTCGGCGAGGCCATCGAAAAGACGCGCAGGCGGCTGGATCAGGCCTCGAGCGAGCTCGACGGCGCGCTCAGCCGTTCGCGCTCCATCAACAGGCGGCTGGCCGACGTGGAAAACCCGGATCCCGCCGCCCTGCCCGAAGGAGACAAGGCCGAATGAAGATCGCGACCTACAACATCTGGAACGACGAAAGCCTGCCCGGGCGAACAGAGGATCTGCTGCGGGAGATCGTACTCTGCGGGGCTGATATCATCGGCCTGCAGGAGGTCCCGCGCGCGTTTTACGAGGCCGCGCGCGGGCTGTATCTGCACGGGGCGTATGAACCATACGAGGGCGAGGACGAAGGGCTGGCGCTGCTCAGCCGCTTCCCCATCCTGCAAAGCGAACGGCTCTTCGGCCGGGCGGACGCGCTGCATGTGCTGATCGAAGCGGACGGCATGTTCCTTTCGGTCACGAACGCGCACCTTCCCTGGCGCAGCATCCTGCAAAGGGAAGAGCAGATCGTCTTTCTGGAAGGCTTTCTGCAGGGCGTTTCGGCGGACAGGCAGCTCCTGCTGGGCGATTTCAACGGCGAGAGCGACAGCGTGCACGGATTTCTGACCGGGCTGCGTTCGCTGCGCGGAACAGAGAGCGACCCGGTCTGGCTGGACGCGGCGGCGAATTTCGCCACGCTGCACGGCGTCGCCTTCGCGCCGACGCTGGACACGATCTCCAACCCGCGCTGGCAGGGGAAAAACCGCGCCTATGCGCCCAAGACGATGGACAGGATCTACCTGCGCGACAGCTTCTCCCCCTTTTCCTTTGACGATGCGCGCCTGTTCGGCACGAAGGCGAACGCAGCGACCGGCCTGTGCCCGAGCGACCATTACGGCGTGCTGGCGGAGATCACATTTGCATAAGCAGCATTTGCACACACAAAAACCCCCGCCGCAGAGAACGGCTCTGCGGCGGGGGTTTATATCGCTCAGGGGAAGAATCTCAGCCCTTCTTCGCGCCGATCTTGGTGAGCGCGGCGATGAGGCCGTAAATGATGCCCATGACGATGAAGATGCCCAGCATCCCCTCGCCCATATACTTCAGGCTTTCCAGAAACAGCTTTACGTTCATTCTGTGTATCCTCCTTTAGCCCACGACCTTGATCAAGGACATGATCAGGCCGCCCGCAACGACGGAAGCGATCTGACCGGCGACGTTCGCGCCCGCGGCGTGCATGAGCAGGAAGTTCTGCGGGTCTTCCTGAATGCCCATCTTATGCACGATGCGCGAGGCCATCGGGAAGGCGGAGATGCCCGCCGCGCCGACCATGGGGTTGATCTTGTTCTTGGAGAACAGGTTGAGGAACTTGGCAAAGAACACGCCGCCGAAGGTGTCGAACACGAAGGCGACAAGGCCCAGCAGCAGGATGAGCAGCGTCTCGGGCGCGAGGAAGTTGGCGGCCTTCATGTTGACGGCCACGGTGATGCCCAGGAAAATGGTGACCAGATTGGCCAGCACCTTCTGCGCGGTCTCGGAGAGGCTGTCCAGCACGCCGCATTCGCGGATGAGGTTGCCGAACATCAGGAAGCCGACCAGCGCGACGGAGGCGGGGGCGGCGATGCCGGCGATGATGGTGACGAGGATCGGGAAGAGGATGCGGGTCGTCTTGGAGACGGACTTGGGGTTGTAGGGCATGCGGATGCGGCGTTCCTTCTTGGTGGTGCACAGCTTGATGCAGGCGGGCTGCACGATCGGCACGAGCGCCATGTAGGAATAGGCCGCCACGACGATGGCGCCGATATACTTGGTGCCGTAGTGGTTGGCCACGACGATGGAGGTCGGGCCGTCGGCCGCGCCGATGATGGCGATGGAAGCCGCGTCGGTCAGCTCAAAGCCGAACAGGCAGGCCATGGACAGGGTGAAGAAGATACCAAACTGCGCCGCCGCGCCGAAGAGCAGCATCTTCGGGTTGGAGAGCAGCGGGCCGAAGTCGATCATCGCGCCGATGCCGATGAACAGGATCAGCGGGAAGAGTTCGTTGGCGATACCGGCGTTGTACAGAGTGGTCAGCGTTTCCACCGCGCCGGAGAAGGGCAGGTTGGTCAGGATCGCGCCGAAGCCCATGGGCAGCAGCAGCGTCGGTTCCATTTCCTTTTTGATGGCCAGATAGATCATCGTGCCGCCGATGATCCACATGACGATCATCTGCCATTCGGCGGCAAGCGCCTTGAGATTCAGGAGCATCTCTTGCATCGGGTCATTCATCCTTCCTTATGGATATATCGGGATACAGCATACCATAAATTTGCCATATTTGATATCCGTCTGCGCGCATTTTAACACAATCCGAACGAATCTTCGTTTTTCATTCACGATTGCGCGCAGTGCCAGCGCGGGCCGCGCCGCACCACGGCGGAATAAGGGTTCTCATCGCGTGCGGGAGAGACCTCTTCCAGCACGCCCTCGGCGATCCAGCGGCGCACGCGCACGCGCAGGAGGTCGTCGCCCACGGCGCGCAGAGAGCCCAGCGCCCTGCCGACGATCATCCCCAGTTTGCATTCGCCCTCCGGCACGCAGGCGCGCAGCGCGGGGTCGTAGAGGTCCTCCGGCACGGAGAGCACCGCACCGTTGACCATGGCGCGCAGCGGAGCGTTTTCCTCTTTGAGCTCGCAAAAGCGGTTCGCCATGTAGCGCTGCATCTCCGGCGTGAGCCCATGCGTTTTTTCGGCCTCAAGGCTCAGCCGCTCGGGCTCGAAATCTCCCGCGCCTGCGTGGCGGACGACGGCATCGCCGTCTTGCTCGATCGCAGGAAGATACACCGCGTGCATTTTCACATTCCTGCCGCGCAGGATATGGCAAAGCCAGCAGGCGGCGATGATATCGCCCGCGTCCTGCTCGCCGATCCACAGGCGCATCTCCTGCGCGCTCAGGATGCTCTCCAGCGCACTCTGCGCGCTTTGGATCAGCTCCTCCGGCACGCCCGGAAACTCGGCATAGAGGCTTTGCAGCGCCTCGAGACGCACGGCCGGCTCTGTCTCCAGCGCGGAGAGATCCCCGTATTCGAGCTGCAGATGCAGACTGACCACGTCCTTTGCCCGGCAGTCCAGCTCGCCGCCCCGCCATGTCTTCGGCTCCTGCAATTTAGCAAGGATGCGCTCCTTTTCTGCCGGGTCGTCGCAGAACACGGCTGCGGCCCCCTGCTCGATCGCCTGCCCCTTTTTTCTTCCGGCGGCAAATTTGAGCGCGCCGGCCACGCTCTCCGAAAACGCGACCTCCAGCATGAACGTCCCCCTCCCTCGTCGGAAACAAATTTCATAGCAGCATTTTAGCA
Organism: Eubacteriales bacterium; assembly: GCA_030528845.1. The sequence continues at coordinate 1,361 of JAUMYC010000144.1, read as the reverse complement.
GGCAAATGTGACGTTCCCGTGAATCGCGCGCAAAAGAGGCGTGCGGCTGCCGCCTGCGCGCTCCGAGCGGACAAAAATACGTTAAAGGATGGCGCCGCGCGCGCTCCTTCCTTGACTTGAAGGGGGCATGCGATTATAATATCAGTGTATGTGTACACAAGCGCCGCCGCCGTTTGGAAACGGATGCGGCGGCTGCGCACACGGTATACAAAATGTAAGGAGGTCCTTGATCTTGAGCATCAAACTGACTTGCGACGGCAATACCGCGGTTAGCCACGTTGCGTATGCGTTCAGCGACGTAGCGGCGATCTACCCGATCACCCCGTCCTCCCCGATGGCTGAAGTAGCCGACGAATGGTCTGCAAACGGCCGAAAGAACCTGTTTGGCCAGGATGTCCGCATCGCTGAGATGCAGTCTGAAGCCGGCGCTGCCGGCGCTGTGCACGGCTCTCTCGCAGCCGGCGCGCTGACCACCACCTTCACCGCTTCCCAGGGTCTTTTGCTGATGATCCCGAACATGTACAAGATCGCCGGCGAATTCGCGCCGTCCGTCTTCCATGTTTCCGCCCGCGCGCTGGCTTACCACGCGCTGAACATCTTCGGCGATCATTCCGACGTTATGGCCTGCCGTCAGACCGGCTTTGCCATGCTCGCCTCCAACTCCGTCCAGGAAGCCCACGATATGGCTCTGGTCGCCCATCTGGCGACTCTGAAGACCTCCGTGCCCTTCCTGCACTTCTTCGACGGCTTCCGCACCAGCCATGAGATCCAGAAGATCGACGCGATCGACACGGCCGACAACTACGCCGAGATCGCCAAGCTGGTCGATTGGGACAAGATCGCCGAATTCCGCGCCGCCGGCCTGAACCCGGAGCATCCGCACCAGCAGGGCACCGCGCAGAACCCGGACATCTACTTCCAGGGCCGCGAAGCCGGCAACAAGTTCTATCTGGCCACTCCCGCCATCGTGCAGGAAGTCATGGACCAGGTGGGCGAGCTGACCGGCCGCAAGTACAAGCTGTTTGATTACGTCGGCGCCGCTGACGCCGAGCGCGTGATCATCGCCATGGGCTCCGGCTGCGACGCCGCCGAAGAGACCGTGAACTACCTGACCGCCAAGGGCGAAAAGGTCGGCCTGATCAAGTGCCACCTGTATCGTCCCTTCTCCATCGAGCACTTCCTGGGCGCTATCCCGGCCACCTGCAAGCAGATCGCCGTTCTGGACCGCACCAAGGAATCCGGCTCTCTGGGCGAGCCGCTGTATCTGGACGTCTGCTCCGCTCTGCTGGAAGCCGGCCGCACCGACATCAAGGTCGTCGGCGGACGCTACGGCCTGGGCTCCAAGGAATTCAACCCCACCA
>JAUMYC010000143.1 GCA_030528845.1 Eubacteriales bacterium | reverse complement strand
CGCCGTCGACCATCCGGTACGTCAGCACACCTTGTCCCACGGCAAAGGCCGCCAGCTCGATGTGCGCGTTGGTCATGATGACCAGCGGGCTGTCGCTCATGCTCAGCGCGCCTTCGTGCGTGAGGCTGAGCTGGTGCAGAGTGCCCGTGGTCTTGTTCACGATGATCGCATGCACGCCGTCTTCGTCCGCAAAGCCGAGGGCGATGCTCTCTTCATCCAGCGGGGCATAGAAGGGCAGGAAGACGGCCGGCTCCTCGCCGCTGAGGATGGCGTTCCATTGGCCGGTGACGGAGGCCGTCTTGGAGGCTTCGCCCGTCAGCGCAGCCTCCATGAGCGCGACGGCGCGCTCTTCCTTGGGTTCCTTGAGCGCGCAGAGGTTCTCCAGCGCCTGCTGCACATTTTCCTGCAGTTCTTCTTCCAGACCGGCGGCCTGCCAGACGCTCTTGCCCGCCTCGCCGCTGACATGGACGGCCTGCGGCTCGGTCAGCAGAGCGTACAGCGCTTCCGCTTGGGCGCGCTGCGAGGGTTCGATCTCCTCCAGCGCGATGTAGAAGTTGCCGTAGGCGTAGGTGGGCTCTGCCGAGAGCGCATATACCGGCAGCAGCAGCGCCAGCACGAGCGCCAGAGAGAGCAGTTTCCTAAACTTCTTCATTTGCATCACTCCTTAGACGATGTAAAAACAAATTAGGACAATTCCCATCGCATAAGTATACTATACAATACTTTAGAACCCTGCGCAATACTTTTCAAGAAAAAACCCGCCGAAAAGGCAGGTTTTAAGACTTGCGGATCAGTAGTTTTCCTTATGGATCTCGAAGTAGCTCTGCGGATGCTTGCAGACGGGGCAGACCTGCGGAGCCTTGAGGCCGACGACGATGTGGCCGCAGTTGCGGCATTCCCAGACCTGCACTTCGCTGCGCTCGAATACGGCCTTGGCCTCGACATTGTGCAGCAGCGCGCGATAGCGCTCTTCGTGGGTCTTTTCGATGGCTGCGACGGCACGGAACTGCTCGGCGAGCTCATGGAAGCCCTCTTCGTCCGCGTCCTTGGCGAAGGAAGCGTACATGTCGGTCCATTCGTAGTTTTCACCCTCGGCGGCATGGAGCAGGTTCTCGGCGGTGTCGCCGAGGCCGCCCAGCGCCTTGAACCAGAGCTTGGCGTGTTCCTTTTCGTTGTCGGCGGTCTGCTGGAAGATCGCGGCGATCTGCTCAAAGCCCTGCTTCTTGGCTACGGATGCAAAATAGGTGTACTTGTTGCGCGCCTGAGACTCTCCGGAGAACGCCTCATGCAGATTCTTTTCCGTCTTGGTTCCGGCGTAGATATTGTTGGACACAGCTTTTTCCTCCTCGATCTTTTCAAACTTGCTCGCAGGCACCTTGCACTTGGGGCATTTGAAATCCTCCGGCAGGGGGCCTTCATGCACATAACCGCATACTTTGCATTTCCATTTCTCCATGTTTTTCCCTCCGTCGTTCCATGATAATCGCACTGTCTATTATATACCGCGCGCGGCTCCATTTGTAACGCCCGTTTCTCTTTTTTCTAAACTTTTTGCTCCTTTTTTTCATGGGGCCCTCCGCTCTTTTCCGTCCGTATTGAGCCGAGGAGCTTCCGTATGCTATAATAAGGTTTAGGAATCCGCAAAGCGGCTCTTCAAACAGAGAGGAGAGAAGAAAAAATGAAACTGGCGGCCGTTGGCGACAACTGCATGGATATCTACGACGACACGGGCATGGCGTACCCGGGCGGCAACCCGGTGAACGTGGCGGTTTATTTTGCGCGCCTCGGCGGAGAAGCCTCTTACACGGGCGTGGTCGGCACGGACAAATACGGCCCGATGATGAAGGAATGCATCGCAAAAAAGGGCGTGGACGTATCGACCGTGGTAGAGCGCGAGGGCGCGACGCCCACCACGCATGTGCGCATCGTAAACGGAGACCGCATCTTCGGCGCGTATGACGAGGGCGTGATGGCCGGCTATCGGCTCACCGAGGAGCAGCGCGCCTATCTGCGCGCGCAGGATCTGCTCGTCTCCGGCCCCTGGGGCGGAGTACACGACGATCTGCTCGATCTGAAATCCAGCGGGGCGCTGGTCGCCTTTGACGCTTCCACCGAGCCGGACGGCAAAGTGGCCCGGGCCGCCCTGCCCGCCACGGACTATCTCTTCTTCTCCTACAGCGGCGAGGATTCGCCCGCTCTCCGGCAGAAGATGCGCGAGCTGCACGCAAAGGGACCGAAGGTCGTCAACGCCACGATGGGCGCGCGCGGCAGCCTGTGCTTTGACGGGAACGAGTTCACCTCCTGCGGCATCGTCCCGTGCGAAGTCGTAGACACGCTCGGCGCGGGAGACAGCTATATCGCGGGCTTTCTCAAGGGCGTGTCGGACGGCCTGCCCATCGCCGAATGCATGAAAATGGGCGCGCAGTGCGCCTCCGTGACCATCGGCTACAGCGGCGCCTGGTAAAAAAGCAAGGCAAAATCAAAACAAAACGGAGGAAACAGACCATGCTCAAATGGAACGAACAAACACAGCTCGACAGCGTGAACGGCGCGCTTGCCCTGCGCGGGCAGATCGAACAGATCGCGCAGGAGATCCTCTCGGGCGGGCTCGACACGCTCTTTTTCATCGGCATAGGCGGCACATGGGCCTCCTGTCTGCAGGCGGAGGTGCATATGCGCGCGCGCAGCAGCCTGCCCGTCGTCGTGGAAAACGCCGCCGAATTCTGTCTGACGGGCAACCGTCGGCTCACGCAGCGCTCCGCCGTCGTGTTCTCTTCCGTCACGGGCAGCACGAAGGAGATCGTCGCGGCGATCAAAAAATGCCGCGAGATCGGCGCGCGCGTGTGCGGCTTTGTGGACAAGGCCGACTCCCCCATCGTTTCGGAGTGTACATGGCGCATCTCCTATCCGGGCAACGAGCAGCTCAAATTCTTCATGCTGGCCGACAGGCTCATGCATCTGCGCGGCGAATTCCCGGAATACGACGAGTATTACGCGCAGATGGACGCGCATCTGGCGCGGGCGCTGGTACAGACGGCCCGGCAGGCCGACCCTTGGGCCGAGCAGTACGCGCGCGAGCTCTGCCTTGCGCGGGAAAAGAACCCGGACATGCCCGTGTATTTCATCGGTGCGGGCAACCAATGGGGCGCGACCTATTCGCACGCCATGTGCTATTGGGAGGAGCAGCTCTGGCTACGCACGAAGTCCGTCTCCTGCGCCGAATTCTTCCATGGCATGTTCGAGATCGTGGACGCACACACGCCCGTGCTGCTCTTTATGGGCGAGGACGAGCAGCGCCCGCTGGCCGAGCGCGTGGCGGCGTTTCTGCCCAAGGTATGCCGGAATTTCGCGATCATCGACACGAAGGACTATACGCTCGAGGGCATCTCTCCCCGGTTCCGCGGCTCCATCTCGCATCTGGTGATGCACGCCGCCGTCAGCCGCGTGGACGTGCATCTGGAAAAGGAGCTCTGTCACCCGATGGAGATCCGCCGCTACTACCGGCAGTTCGACTATTGACCCCATACAAACGCAAAACCGGAGCGCACGCGCTCCGGTTTTTTTGTGTGTTCATATGCCAAGGATCGTAAACCGGCCGTGGCTCGCAAAGGCCGATTCGACCCATTCGTTCGCCTCGCGATACATTTCCCGCGCGACATCGTCGCCCGGGTCGATCAGCGCGCCGACTGTTTCCCATTCCTTCCGGGATACCGCAACGGCCGCGAACGGATCATAGCCGGCGATCGCCCCTGCAAGCGCACGCCAAAAGCCGTCGCTTTTGCTCAGCACATCGTCGTGCAGCAGCAGCGAATCCTCTTTCCAGAAGGTCTTTCCGTCCCACTCCCCGGCGAAAAACTCATGATAACAGGTGCCCCGGCGTTCGCCGCAGCGGACGAAGTATTTCATCTGCGCCGTCATCTCCTGCGGAAGGGATTGAACGTGCGGATGCGCTCGCCGATGGTCGGCTTCGCGGCGACCGTGCGCGTGAGCATGATCGGATGCTCCATATAATGCTTCTGCACGGAGAGCGGCTCCTGCGCTGCCGGGGTCTTGCGTTCGTAATTGCCGTCGGGCAGCATGCGCCATGCCTTGCAGTTGTCCGCAAGCGTCACCCGCAGGTATTCCAGCAGCACTTCTTTGATCTCCGGGCTGGTGATCGGGCAGCCCACCTCGACGCGGCGGGTCTGGTTGCGGGTCATGATATCGGCAGAGGAAATGAACAGGCAGCTGTCCTCCCCCTCGCCAAAGCAATAGATGCGCGAATGCTCCAGATAGCGGCCGATGACGCTGGTGACGGTGATGTTCTCCGTCTTGCCGGGCACGCCCGCGCGCAGGCAGCAGATGCCGCGGATGATCAGGTCGATCTTCACGCCGCGGCAGGAGGCCTCGCTGAGCTTGTCGATGAGGTCGCGCTCGGTCACGGAATTGGCCTTGATGATGATGCGGCCCTTTTCTCCCTTTGCGATCTCCCGGTCGATCATGCGCATGAGCGGCGCTTTCATATTATTTGGCGCGACGAGCAGCTTTTCGTATTCGCCCGAAAGCGAGCCGATGAGCATGTTCTGGAAGAAGGCGACGGCGTCGCGCGCGATGACGGGGTCGGCCGTCATGAGGCTGAAGTCGGTGTACAGGGCCGAGGTCTTTTCGTTGTAATTGCCCGTGCCGATCTGCGTGATATGCGAAAGGCCGTTCTTTTCCCTCCTTGTGATCAGACAGATCTTCGCGTGGCATTTGGTCTTGTCCGGGCCGTAGATGATCCTGCAGCCGGCCTCCTCCATCTCGCGCGTCCATTCCATGTTGTTGCGCTCGTCAAAGCGCGCGCGCAGCTCCATCAGCACCGTCACTTCTTTTCCGTTCTCCGCAGCCTCGCAAAGGGCCTTGGCGATGGCGGAATTGCGCGCGAGGCGATAGATGGTGATCTTGATGGAAAGGACGTCCGGATCCGCCGCGCTCTGGCGCAGCAGATCGAGGAAGGGCTGGATCGTCTGGTAGGGATAGGCCAGCAGCACGTCGCGCTGCTGGATCTGCTGCCGCATGGGGATCGTCTTTTCGAGATATTCCGGCCACGCGGGCACAAAGGGCGTGTTGTACATCTCCGGTGCGAAGCCTTCGAGCATATAGGCATAGCCCATCCTGAGCGGGCAGCGGCCTGTGAAGACGTGCTTCATGTCCAGCTTGAGCGCGCCGGCGAGCGTCTTGGCCAGATGCGGCGCCGTGCCCTGCATCTCCAGGCGCACCGGGCCGAGATGATCGCGCTTTTTGAGCAGCTGATCCATATGCTGCAGGATGTCGGGATGGTCCTCGTCGAATTTTTCCTCGTCGAGGCTGATGTCCGCGTTGCGCGTGACGCTGATCACGGCGTGCTCCTGCACCTCGTAGATCTTAAAGAGTTTTTTGATATGCGCGGAGATGAGCTCCTCCGTGCGCACATAGCGGTTGGGAGAATCGGGCAGGATGATGATCGGCGGCAGGCTCTTGGGCACGTCCACGATGCCCAGCATGGGCTTGCCCTTGTTCGAGAGCAGCGCCGCGCAGTAGAGCTCCTTGTTGCGCAGATGCGGGAAGGGATGGCTCCTGTCGATGATGGACGGCGACAGGACGGGCTTGATATGCTCCTTATAAAAATTGCGCGCCCAGACGCGCTCCGGGTCGGTGAGCGCATCAAAGGGGACGTCCTCTATGCCGCGCTCGGCCAGCTCGGCCATGACGCGCGCGTAGATCTCGTCTCTGCGCGCGATGAGCGGCCGCACCGCGTCGAGCACATTGGCCAGCTGCTGGGCGGGCGTCTGCCCGCTCTTGTTCTCGGCAAGGTTCGGCGTGAGCTTGTTCAGATCGCACAGGCTGCCCACGCGCACCATGAAAAACTCGTCGAGGTTGCTGGAAAAGATCGCCACAAAGCGCAGCCGCTCGATCAGCGGGACGGAGCGGTCCTCCGCCTCGGCCAGCACGCGCTCGTTAAATTTCAGCCAGCTCAGTTCTCTGTTCTGGGTGTAGCTCAGGTCCCACTGCTGTAAATTCTGCACGGTATTTTTCCTCCCCCGCCCGGTCGCCTCCGCGGCCATACGCGCTCTTTCTACATTATATCCCCTCTCCCAACGTTTGCAAGAGCGGCGATGTGAAAATTCCCGCAAGAAAAAGAGGAATGGGGGCTTGAAGCGCGGGCGCAGAGGCGATATAATGTAAACATCTGGAAAAGAAACCCCGCGCGCCATGCGCGAGAGCAAGGAGGCGTATCCCCCATGATCCGTATCGGTATGCTCACCAGCGGCGGCGACTGTCAGGCGCTCAACACCGCCATGCGAGGCGTTGCCAAGACGCTGTATAACTCCAAAGAGGATGTAGAGATCTACGGCTTCCTCGACGGCTATCAGGGCCTGATCTACGGCAAGTTCCGTCTTCTGACCTACAACGATTTCTCCGGCATCCTGACCAAGGGCGGCACCTTCCTGGGCAGCAGCCGCACCCCCTTTAAAACCATTCAGG
>JAUMYC010000429.1 GCA_030528845.1 Eubacteriales bacterium | reverse complement strand
CGCCAATGTGATGGTCATGATCCTCGAGCTCGAAACCGAATTCGGCATCGAAGTGGAAGACGAAGTGATCCTCACCCTCAAGACCGTCGGCGACGTGGTGGACTACATCGACGCGCGCCAGGGCTGAGCAGGGCTGATGCCCTGCACCCGCAACTGCGCGGCTTTGCCGCGCAGGGGGGATTTAGAGTGTTTGGGGCTGCGTCCGTTGACCGCCGTGACACGGAAGGTGTCACGGCTTGGTTGAAGGCGGGGCGGCCTGCGTTGACTTTGCGCCCCCGGCGGTTGTTCGCCGGGGGTGTGAGGTTTTCTGAAATATTCATATCAAAGGAGAACAATTGCATGCAGCAGCTGCAAAAGGCGCTGGGGTACACCTTCCGGGATCCTGCCCATCTTCGCCTGGCGCTGACGCATCCCTCCACAAAGCTGCCGGACAATCAGCGCCTTGAGTTTCTGGGCGATGCGGTACTGGAGTTTTGCGTCAGCGACATGCTCTATCACAAATATCAAAATCTGCATGAAGGCGAGCTCACCGCCCGCCGCGCCGCGCTGGTGTGCGAACGCACGCTCAGCGCCATTGCCCGTTCGCTGGATCTGGGACGCTGTCTGGTGATGGGTCACGGCGAGGAACAGACCGGCGGGCGCGAGAAGCCCAGCATTCTGGCCGACGCCATGGAGGCCGTGCTTGCGGCTGTCTATGTGGACGGCGGCTACACGGCGGCGCGCGATGTGATCCGCGTGCTCTTCCGCGATGATGAGAAGCTCACCGCGTGGCGCGGACACGACGACAAGAGCGCCTTGCAGGAATACACGCAGGCCCACGGGCTGGAATTGCCTTCCTACGCCATCATCGCGCAGGAGGGGCCGGATCACGACCGGCGGTTCACCGCGCAGGTGAGCGTGCTGGGCAAGCCGGTTGCCATCGGCGTGGGCAACAGCAAGAAGGCCGCCGAGCAGGCCGCGGCGCAGAAGGCGCTGCGCGGCTTTACACAGTCACAGCAGTAAGGGAGCATACAGAAACGGATGCGATTAACCAAACTGGAAGTATACGGATTCAAATCCTTTGCCAAGCGCACGGAGATTGTGTTTCCGCAGAATGTAACCGGCATCGTCGGCCCCAACGGCAGCGGCAAGAGCAATATTGGCGATGCCGTGCGCTGGGTGCTGGGTGAGCAGAGTGCCAAGATGCTGCGCGGCAACTCCATGGCCGACGTCATCTTCAACGGCACGGAGAAGCGCAAGGCGCTCAACTACTGCGAGGTCACCCTCACCTTTGACAATACCGATCATCAGCTCAACGTGGCCTTTGACGAGGTATCCATCACCCGCCGCGTCTACCGCAGCGGCGACAGCGAATACCTCATGAACGGCGCTGCCTGCCGCCTGCGCGACATCGTCGACCTGTTCCGCGATACGGGCGTGGGCAAGGAGGGCTACTCCATCATCGGCCAGGGGCGTATCGACGCCATCCTCAGCCAGCGCAGCGAGGAACGCCGCACCATTTTTGAAGAGGCGGCGGGCATCAGTCGCTTCCGCTCCCGCAAGGAGGAGGCCGAAGGCCGCCTCAGGCGCGCGGATGAAAACCTTGTGCGCGT
>JAUMYC010000142.1 GCA_030528845.1 Eubacteriales bacterium | reverse complement strand
CCGACCTATGATCGTAACCATAGGTCGGTTTAACTGTTTTACGGATACCCGGTAATCCGATGGTTCTTTTTTGCCCTAATACACGATCACGGTCGTGCCCGCCGCGCAGTTGTTGTGCAGCCATTTGGCATCCTCCACGGCGAGGCGCACGCAGCCGTGAGAGGCCGGCTTGCCCAGATTGTACACCGAGCCCCAGAGCAGCGTGTCCTCGTCCTGCTCGGAGAAAAGCACGCTGTGGAACCAGATGTTGCCGTGGATGTAATACGGATACTGCGCCCAGCAATCGTATTTCCGGAAGTAATGCCATTTCGGGCCGGGCCCGGTGTTTGTGAAGGTGCCCTTGGGCGTCGGCGTTTCCGGCAAGCCCGTGGAGCAGGTCATCGTGCGCACGAGCTTCGTGTATTCGTAATTGTCGTCCAGCGCATACACGTACACCTTCTGTTTTTCGACGGAGACCTTGATCTGATAGCTCTTGAGCGCGCCCTTGATGTCGCTGCTGTAGAGCTTCTGCAGCGTCTGCACGTCCGCCTCCCCCGTCACCTTCAGGCCGTTGCGTTTTTGAAAGCGCTGCACGGCGGCGACAGTGGATGGGCCGTACTGGCCGTCGCCGGAGCCCGCCTGAAAGCCGTAGAGGGTGAGCCTGCGCTGCATGCGGGCGACGTCCGCGCCGCGCGCGCCCCGCTGCAGCGCCTGCGGGGCCGGGTCGAACTGCTCAAAGAAGATCTCCTGCAGATATGGGTCGGCGATCCCGTTCGGCTCTACGGAATACCCGCGCTCGGCGAGGCATTCCTGCATCAGACGCACGGCGCTTTGCGTGCCCGGGCCGTAGCTGCCGTCCGCCGAACCGTTCAAAAAGCCCTGCAGCCGCAGCTGCGCCTGCAGATTTTTCACGGCGGCTCCGCTGCTGCCACGCTGCAGAGGCACATAGCGCGCGGGACGGGCGCTGTCGGAAAACAAAGCCGCGCGCAGTGCGGCGTCGATCGCATCCCCCTCGCCGCCGGCCTCAAAATAACGAAAGAGCTCGACGCCGTAGGCCGTCTGCGCGCCGAAGCTGCCGTCGCTTTCGGCAGGATAATCCAGCGCGCGCAGCCGCTTTTGCACGGCCAGCACCGCAGCGCCGCTCTCTCCGGGCTTGAGTGAGCGCCCTCCGCTCTCCCATTCGCCCTCTGTCAGCATGCCCAGCAGCGCGCTGGAAACGGCGCTTTGCGGCTGCAGGTCGTCGATGTAGCGCTGCTCCACGCCCAGATCCTGCAAATACGCCTTGACGTCGGACACCGCCTGCGCAGTCCGCTCGCCGTAGATCCCATCCGCCTGAGCGGAGAGAAATCCGTATTTACGCAGCGCCGTCTGCAGCGCGCGCACCTCCTCGCCGCGCATGCCGATATCGAGCATCGTCTGCAGCGGATCCGCCTGAATGCGCAGCGGATAGGCGGGATCCTCCGCCGCACGCTCCGCAGTCGCTGCCGCGCAGACGCACAGCAGCGCAAGCACGATCGCCGCAGCCGCCCGTTTTCCCATCATGTTCCACCGCCCCTTCTTTTGCCTGTTCTCCGGCTATTGTGCGCAAAGGAGCGCAAACAAATACCCGCGCGGCCAATTTGCCGCGCGGGCGTTTGAAGGGGATGTTTTTTATGAACGTGACGCGCTCAGTTTTCGTCGTCGAGCACGGAGATAAAGCGTTCCTTGTGCAGGTTGCGCATCGTGCGCACGGTATAGAGCGAATTGTAGAGGTTCTGCGCGCCATCCATGATCAGCGTGACGCCCACGAGGTTCGTCAGCAGATGCGCGGCCTCATCCTGGAAAAAGATGAGCACGACGGCGGCGGAGGAGGTCAGCAGCGCGCCGACGAGGATCAGCCACCAGCAGCGCATACCGAATTTCTTCGCGTCGATGGCCGTCTGCGTTTTGAATGCGCCGTCTATGAGCACAAACAGGCCCACGAAGGAGGCCACCTGCGCGATGGAGAGCGTCTTGCGCAGGAGGAAGGAAACGCCCAGCACGGCGATGACGATGCCCAGCGCGAGGCCAAACTGAAACGCGAGGCCGTACGGGTCTTTGCTGAAATAGCCGAAGATCTTCGCCCCGCCGAAGAGCAGCATCAGCGCGCCGAGGATGATGCACAAAAGCCGCAGCGTATCGGCGGGCATGGCTAAAAAGAGCACGCCGGCGGCGCACATCAGCACCGAGCAGCCAATATACAAACCCTTTGCACAGAAAATCGTCTTCACAAAAAATCATCGTCCCTTCGGATCCATTTAATTGAACAGGGCACAGCAGCCCTTGAAATCATTTGGCGGCGCACAGGCGCAGCGCGCTTTGCGCGGAGCCTTCGAGCAGTTCGCCCGTGCGGCAGATCTCCCTGTCGAGATCCTCTTTCATGCCGCCCTCGGCCCAATCCCTGAGAAGGCCCAGCAGCGCATTACTGTAAAAGCGCGCGAGCCTGTTCATGTCCTCCTGCGAGGCGCCCCGGGCCGACGGCAGGCTCAGCAGATAGCGGCCGAGCACGTCCTCCGCCTGTGCGGAGAGATAGCGAAAGAGCTCTTCCCTGCGCGAGGAGCAGCAGATGTGATAGGCCGCGCGCTTGTGTTCCAGCGCAAAGCCCATCGCCTCCCGAAAGCATTGCGCGAGGCTGGCCGGGCTGCCGCTGCTCTTGCCGGCGCGCTCCGCCTGCTCTGTCATGAGCTCACGGAGCACCGCGTATACGTCTTCGAAATGGTAATAGAACGTGTTTCGGGTGATCCCGCATTCCACAACGATATCGCGCACGGTGATCTTCTCAAACGGCCTTTGCTCCAAAAGGTTCAAAAACGCCATGAGGATCGCCTTTTTTGTCAGCTGCGCCAACTCCGCCCCGCCTCCTTTCGCATCGGAATGAGCCCCGCTGCACGCACGGGGCAGGCATAGTACGAACTGCGCTCCCCCTTCTGCAGGAGAGCGCAGTTTACTTCTGAAGATATTATAGCATTATTCGGGCCGGTTGTGAACATCTGCTTTGTGACGTTTTGCGCACAATATGACCCCTGCGGCCAGCAGCGCGAGCGGCAGCGCGGCGCTCACGGCGATGAACACGCCCGTATTGGGCATATCGACCGCCGGGCTGAGCATGCTGCGGGGCGGCACGGCCTCGGAAAGCGCGGCCAGCTCTCCCTCATGCAGCCAGCCGAACGCGGCGGAGGCCAGCGCATAATTCGCACCGAGGGACATCTCGTCGATCATATCGCCCAGACACTGGCTGCCCGCCAGCCAGAACACGCGCCCGCCCTGCTCGTTTTCGGAAGTCGCCGCGACCGTGAGCGGACCGAGTCGGTCGCCCTCCGCATAGCCGATAAAGCCGTCGAGATAGGCGTTGGGCTTGATATAGGCCGTCTCGGAGGTCTCCAGCAGAGAGGACGGCGCATAACCCTCGGCGTCGATCAGGTCTATGGCATGCGCAAGGCCGATGACCACGCGCTCCGGCGCGGTCTCATTCTCGGCAGCGGGCGCGAGCGGATGCTCCGCCGCATGGTCCGGCATGAGATAATAGGCATAGTCCGAGCCGAACATATACTCGATATCGCCTTCGACGACAATGCCGGGCGCAAAGGCGAGGCCGGCGTGCTCCGTCACGCGGCGCAGGTTCTGCCCCACGCCGAACTGCATATCCGTGACGAGGAAGAACGCGCCGCCGTTGTCGATATACTCGATGAGCATATCGGCTTCCTTTTCGGTGATGTCGATCTGCGGCGCATTGCAGATGATCATCGCGCAATCCTGCGGGATCTGCTCCACTTCGTCCAGATAGAGGCCGGCGCTATGGCAGCCCGCTTCCAGAAGGATATCTTCCATTCCGGGCTCAAGCGCCAATTCGCCATGGCTGCTGAGCATATAGGCGATGGGCAGATCGGCCGTCACGCCGGCGATCGCCCGGTTGATCTTGTCCTCCGCCACGAGAGAATAATCCGTGAGCGTCTGGTAGTAGTCTTTGGTCTCATATCCGATCGTGTACAGCTCGGTATAGTCGATCGTATCGACATAATGGCCGTTGGTCACGATCAGACTGTTGTCCATGAGCTCTGCGGTGGTAAAATAGGCCGCCTGCTCCGCGGTGATCAGCTGCGCGCTGATCTTCTCCGAGGAGGCTGCGTAGCGCGCGAGCAGCTCGTTGAGACGCATGTCGCGCTCTTCGCCATACACGCTGTAGATGTAGATCTCCTCCTGCAGGCCTGCAAGGAGCTCGCGCGTGCTCTCGCTGAGCGTGAACGCGCCGCTGCGGGTCATGTCGATGCGCACGGACGGGCCGAGAGCGTCGAAGAGGATCGACACCGCCACGCACAGCACGAGCAGCGCAGCGCACACGAGCATCTTCCAGCCGCCGCGCCGGAAAACAGAACCGGATTTGCTCTTCATCGCGCGTCCCTCCTTCGTGCAAACGCCTCCATACGCCAGCCCTGCGCGCTCAGCGCAAGGAAGAGGGTGATGACCAGCGGGTAGGAAATCAGATCTCCCAGATCCATCACGCCGATGAGCAAGGGCGTGAAGCGGGCCTGCGCAGTAAACAGGGCGCAGAAATGGTTCCAGAACGAGCTGACCGCGTCCGCATTGCCGTTCATCAGCAGCAGGCCCGCGCCTTCCGCAAGCGCGGCGCAGCACACCGCGGCAGGCAGGCTGCGCGTTGCCTTCCAGCCGAAAAACAGCGCGGTCAGCGCGAGCACGACCAGCGCTGCTGCATAGGCGGCGCCGACGGAATGCAGCCAGGTGGCAAATTGCGCGAAATAATCGCTCAGCACGACGACGGCCAGCGCAGCCAGCGCGTTGAGCAGCCGGCTGCCGCTCAGGCGTGAGAAGTACAGCGCCACCGCGATCACGAGCATGCCGCTGAGCAGATAAAAGAGCATGCCGCCCAGCGTCTGCAGCGCGGAGATCTGCGCAAAGAAGCCCAGAGCGACGGGATAGAGCGCGGAAACGAGCACGCCCAGCGCAAAGGGAACGCACCACGCCAGATAGCGCCCCAGAACGACGGCCCGGGGCCGCAGCGGCAGCGCGTGCATCAGCCTGTCCGCGCCGGATCTGCGATCCGCCGCGAAGCCCTGCGAGGCATAGATCGCCGCCACAACGGGCAGGATAATGGTGGAATCAATGATCACGCGGATGAAATCCGCCGCGCTGCCTGCGCGAAGACGCAGAGCCGTCATCAGCGCAAAGGCGGCGGGCGTGACGCAGAGCGCGAGCCAGCCCGTCATGCTGCGCATCAGCGCGCCCAGCTCGCGTTGAAACACGGCCTTCATTGCGCCTCAGCTCCTTCCGCTGCAAAGGGCTCGTTCTCCAGCGCGCCGATCAGCTGCGCAAGGTCGCGCTTCACCGGGCGCATATCCACGATGGCGAGGCCGGCCTTTGCGATGGCCAGAGAGGCGTTCTTCCTGCCCTCCGGCCCAAAGCCCGTCTGGATCTGCACAGAGGTCAGCCCGTCGCGCTCTTCGCCGACGGTAAACTGCAGCCCGCAGCCCTTGAGCGCTTCCTGCGCCTGCTGCGCGCCGCAGGCGATAAGCACGCCGGTCGCGCCGCTGTCCGCCTCGAGCTCGGCCAGCCTATCCGCACGCACGCGCCCGACGACGCGGCCCTTTTCGATCACATACACGATATCGCCCAGCGCTTCCGCCTCGGTGATGTTGTCCGTTGCGATGAGCACGGCCTTGCCCGCGCAGGCCTCCCGGATCACCGCGCGCAGCTCCAGCCTCTGCTTTGCGTCCAACGGCTTGGTGGGCGCGTCCAGAACGATATTGTTCACCTCGCCCATCAGCGCGAGCGCCACCGCCGCGCGCTGCAGATAGGCCTCGGGCAGCTGGCGGATGGGCAGATTTGCGACGTCGGCGAGCTTGGTCTGCGCGATGATCTTCTCGACCTGCTCGCCCAAGGAGCGGGCGCTCAGCTCGCGCGTCTGGCCGATGAACTTCATCTGACCGCGAATGGTCATATCGCGGAACACGGCGGGATCCTGCGGCACATAGCCGATATGGCGCTTGGCCTCGATCTCGTCCTTTTCCACGTCGTAGCCGTCTATGGCGACGCTGCCGCTCTGCGCGGCCGCAATGCCGCAGATCACGTCGCAAAGGGCGCTCTTTCCCGCGCCCGACGGGCCGAGCAGGATCGTGACCTCGCCGTCTTTGGCCGTCAGGTCGATCTGCTCCAGCGCTTTCCCCTGCCCGTATGCCGAGCAGACAGAACGAAGGATAATCATATATTCTCTTCCTCCCTGTACACCATGGTCATTTTTCAAACTTCGTCTATTGTACAGCCAAATTTTTGCCAGTTTATGAACAGGCAATGACTAAAACGGTGTTCTTGTGCGCAAAAGCTCATTCCTGCCGCGCGAGCAGCTCTTTCACAAGGCGCAGCGCGGAGAGGATGGTCTGGTCCATATCGTAATAGCGATATTCTCCCAGCCGCCCGCCGAAGAACACGTCCTTCTCTTTCTGCGCGAGCTCCCGGTAGCGCGCGTGCAGCGCCTCGTTGCGCGCATC
>JAUMYC010000428.1 GCA_030528845.1 Eubacteriales bacterium | reverse complement strand
GACTTTGCGCTGCGCGATATGTGCGGTCCGGGCTACGCGATCCCGTCGCAGGAAGGAAACGACGCGGTGAAGCTGATGGCGGAAAACGAGGGCATTTTCCTTGATCCGGTCTATACCGGCAAGGCGTTTGCGGGTCTTGCCGCCATGGCGAAGGAGGGCGCGTTTGCGCCCGATGACCGCGTGCTCTTCCTGCATTCCGGCGGGGCGGGCGGCCTGTTTGCGATCGACTGATGAAAAACGCTTCTGCGGGAGGAAAAAGCGATGAGCATTGTCAACGAACCCAAGTACAAAAACGGTCTGCTTCAGGCCATCCGCGAGCAGCTGGAGCACCGCGCACTGTGGATGTATCTGCTGTGCGACGAGGCGAAGAAAAAGGGGCTTCAGGCGGAGGATTACGCGCCGCAGGCGATCAAACGCTGCGGTCTTTATCAGGGGGCGAACCTCGTCAAAAAGGGCGGCATGGGCAAGAGTCTTAAAGGGCTTAAGAAGGCGCTGTTCGGCATTCCCGCGCAGCTGGTGTTTGAAATGAAGATCCGCCGCTGTGAGGACGATCATCTGGATATCGATTTCCATTACTGCCCGCTGGTCAAGGCATGGCAGAAGCAGGGCTGTACGGACGAGGAGATCTGCATGCTCTGCGACCATGCGATGTGCGGCGACCGCGGCATCGCGGAGAGCTTCGGCTGTCAGTTGGAGCTGCCCAAGACGATCGCCAAGGGCGACGGCGTGTGCGAAATCCGCTTTGTGCGCAAATGACGCGCGGAGAAGAAATCAGAAAACACGGAGGTATCTATGCGCGTATACGCATTTGATCTGGACGACACGCTGGCGAAAACCGGCGAGGGCATGAAGGACGCGGATCTGGCGCTGCTGCGCCGGCTGGAGGAGACGGGCGGCAGGATCATCATCTGTTCGGGCAAGCCGACGTATTACCTGTGCGGCTTTGCGCGCCAGCTGGGGCTGAAGGATCCCGTGCTCGTCGGGGAAAACGGCGCGGCGTATGTCTTTGGCGTGGGGCTGCCGCCCCGCGTGCGCGGCGTCTATCCCTTCCCGAAGGAGACGACGCAGAACATCGCGCGTATCCGCGAGGCGGTGACGGCGCTCTTTGACGGGCAGATCTGGTGCCAGCCCAATGAAATCTGCTTTACGCCGTTTCCTGTGAGCGCTGAGGAATTTGCGCGGATCGACGCCTTCATCGCCGCGCATCCTGAGATGATGCAGGGCGTGTCCTATTTCAGGCATTTTGATTCGTTTGACTTTGTGCCTGAGGGGCTGAGCAAGGCGAAGATGCTCTCGCTTTTGTGCGATGAGATGGGAATCAGCGCTGAGGACATCGTAGCCGTCGGCGACGGCACGAACGATTATCCGATGTTCGCCTTTGCCGGGCATGCCGTGGGCGTAAACGTTAAAGACGAAAGCCGGGTCGACGTCAATTTCGCGACGACGAACGAGGCGCTTGCCTATCTGCTTGCGCGCGCCGGGGAGGAAATGGCATGAGCGGCAGCATAAAGCGCGCGACGATCGCCGCGCTGCTGGGCAACAGCATATTCGGCTTCAGCTTCATGTTTTCAAGGATGGCGCTTTCGGCCGCTTCGCCCTT
>JAUMYC010000427.1 GCA_030528845.1 Eubacteriales bacterium | reverse complement strand
TGTATGGAGATGGATATCTCTGTTTACTTTTATACTGCCTGATGATATGATGAAAACAGAATTATCCTGACGAAAAAGTGGAGGGATTGCAATGAAAAACATGAGGAGGCTGGCTGCCATGCTGCTGATGCTCGGTCTGTGCATGCCTGCGATGGCTATGGGCGCAAGCGCGCCTGCGTACGAGGTCGTGCTGCCCGATGGATATGCGCAGGGAGAGCACTATCCGGCGGCGTATATCCTGCCGCAGGACGCTCTTGCGGGCGATGACGGCGGCATTGCGTCTCGCCTTGCGCAGGCGATGAAAGAGGGAACCTGCGCGCCGATGGTGCTGGTGCTGCCAAAGTTTGAGGCGGGTACGGACGCCGTCGCCGCGATGAAGGCGCTGATTGAGGAGATCGACAGTAAATATCAGACGCTTGATGGAAAGGAATACCGCGCGCTGATGGGCACAGGCGCTGGCGGCTATCTGGCCTATGCGCTGGGGCTTGAGACGGACCTTGCCGATATGCTCGTCAGCATCCGCGGGGACTTTGCCGGCGAAAAAAATCCGTGGCTTGAGGTCTACGGCAACCTCTGCGACAAGATGGAGGAGATGCAGCTCTCCTCTCCCGGCGTGTTTGACGGATACTATACCTATATCGACGCGCCGGTCGATGATGTCTACACCGATATGCCCGGCTCGACCAGCGACATCGGCGCGCTGTTCATCGGCTTTGGCACGGGTAGCGCTGCGCATGAATACACCGTGCGCCCCGGCGCATATACGGAGGCGTTCCTTGACGAGTCCGTCAGCCGTATAGCTGACAGGCTGACCCGCCGCCTGTTCCCCAAGGAAGAAGAGCCTGCGCCGGTTGAGCCGGTTGTGATCGACGAGACGCCGGTGATTGACGGCGCGTTCCAGAAGATCGAGCTGATGGGCGAATGGCATTTTCACTATGCGGGCGTGGATACGGTGCTCGACGCTGCGAATCTCACAAAGGAAGCGTTTGCCGCGTGGCCGCTCGTGCTGCCGGGCAGGGGACACTGGACGAAGGGATACGGCGACATCAGCGACAGCAACGTATCCTCTGCGTACGGGCCGGATTACTTTGACTTCTTCATCGTCGGCAGCGGCTACTACGCCAGAACGTTTAACCTGCCTGCGGAATTTGACGGCGAGGATGTGCTCCTGTCCGCGGGCTATGTCGACGACCGCTGTGAGGTATTCCTCAACGGCGTGCGCGTGGGCGCGACGGGCATGGACGAAAACGGACAGACGACGGGCGAAACGACATGGGCCGTGCACAGCCTGTTTGAGATCGATCCCGATCTGCTCGTGCGCGGGGGAGAGAATACGATCATCGTGCGCGCATGGAACGATCTGCCCTACGGCGCGGGCGGCTGGTATGGCGGGCCTATCGGGCTCTACAGCCGCGAGGCGTACGACAGTCTCTACGCATCCAAGGATCGTTTTATTGAGGAGAGCTTTACCTCCGCCTATGCTGCGTCAGCGCAGGGGAAGAAGGGAACGATTGAAAACGACTACCTGATTTACCTGCCCAAGGGTTATGAGGAATCAGGCCGCTGCTATCCCACGGTCTATCTGCTCCATCAGTTCAATTCC
>JAUMYC010000426.1 GCA_030528845.1 Eubacteriales bacterium | reverse complement strand
GTGGGCGTGGTCAACGTGCCCAATACGCTGGTGCGCGTGCCCTGCCATGGAAAGCTGCAGGCGGGCGATATGCTGCGCGGCCCGGTGCGCAACAGGAAGTAAGAACAATACCACAAAGGAGGTGCGTGCATGGAGGAGATTGAGGTCTTTGCAGAGGAAACGGTCTTTCGCAACGACGAGAACGGATATACCGTCCTGACGGTCAAGTCCGAACGCACGCGCGTATCCGCCGTGGGCATCATGCCGCCGATTGCGCCGGGCGAGAAGCTGCGCATCGCCGGCGACTGGGTGGAGCACCCGATCTACGGCAAGCAGATCAAGGTGCAGCGCTGCGAGATCGAGCGCCCGACGACGCTCTCCGGCATAGAAAAATACCTGTCCAGCGGCATGATCCGCGGCGTCGGACCGGCGACGGCGAAGCTGCTGATCAAGGCGTTCGGCGAGGAGACGCTCGACGTGCTCTATTCCGATCCCGAACGGCTGCTGGATGTGCCGGGCATCGGCCCCAAGCGCGCGAAGATGATCATGGAGAGCTACGCCGAACAGGCGCAGCAGCGCGAGGCGATGGTCTTTCTGCAGAGCTACGGCGTGACGCCGTCGCTGGCGGTCAAGATCTTCAAGCAGTACGGCGAAAACGTCAAGAACGTCCTGACCCGCAATCCCTACCGGCTGGTGGAGGATGTGGAGGGCGTGGGCTTTAAGACCGCGGATAAGATCGCCGCGTCGCTTGGCATCGAGCGCGACAGCGAACACAGGCTGATCGCCGGCATCAAGCACACGCTGATGGAGGCGACGAACACGGCGGGACACTGCTACCTGCCGCGGGCGGAGCTGGTGGGCGCGAGCGTGAGATTGCTGGGCAACGACGAGGAGCTCATCGACCGCACGCTTGACAGCCTGATTCTATCCCATGCGCTCTCGGCGCAGATGCTGCCGGGCGAGGACGGGGAGATGGTTGTGGCGGTGTATCTGCCCCAGACCTTCCGCGCGGAAAACGAGGTCGCGCGCCGGCTGCGCGAGATGATCGATGCGATGCCCGACGCCATGGCGACCGACCTCTCTCATCAGATCGACGAGCTGGAGGCGCTGGAGGGCGTCACCTTCCATCCACAGCAGCGGCAGGCGATCGAGACGGCGGTTTCAAGCGGCATGACGGTCATCACCGGCGGTCCGGGCACGGGCAAGACGACGATCATCAAGTGCATCATCAAGCTCCTGAGCGTGCATGGCGAGGTGGCGCTGGCCGCGCCGACCGGCCGTGCAGCCAAGCGCATGAGCGAGGCCTGCGGCATGGAGGCCAAGACGCTGCACCGATTGCTTGAATACGGCGGGGAAGAGGGCGACTTCGCCCGCGGGCAGGATAACCCGCTGGAGATGGATACGCTGATCATCGACGAGATGTCCATGGTCGATATCTTCCTCATGCGCAGCGTGCTGCGGGCGCTGGTGCCCGGCACGCGGCTGATCATGGTCGGCGACGCCGATCAGCTGCCCAGCGTCGGCGCGGGCAATGTCCTGCGGGATATCCTCGACAGCAAGGCGATCCCGGCGGTGATGCTGACGGAGATCTTCCGTCAGGACGAGAAGAGCATGATCGTCCACAAT